>DAIDTV010000238.1 GCA_027457005.1 Chloroflexota bacterium | reverse complement strand
CCGGCCGTCGAGGCGGCGGAGCGGGGCCGGGAGGCGACGCGGCCGCTCGTGGCCCGGCGGGGCAGGGCGAGCTACCTGGGTGAGCGGTCTGCCGGCCACCTGGATCCCGGCGCGGCATCCGGCCTGCTGATCCTTCGCGCGCTCGCCGAGACGATCGCCGATCGCTGACCGCAGGCACGGCGCTCGCGGGAGCCCACGGCCTCCCGATGTCGCGGCCGTCCACCGCAGCCGCACCGCGAACCACGGACGCACACCCCCCGTCCCGCCCCGGGGAGGCGTCGGGGCGGCGTGCCGGTCGGGGCCCGGCAGGCCCCTCGCGCCTGCTACCATCGCCGGCGTATGCCCAGCCTGATCGCCTCCCCGCGGCTGACCCGGATCGCGTCCGGGCAACGGACGAGATGAGCTGCCGCGTCTGCCGGCACGGCGACGTCGACCGCGGTACCGACGATGAGCGCCGCCGCGGGAGAACGCCTGCGCCGTCGGGAGCCAGGATGGCGCCGCGACGTGACGCGCGGCTCCGGCCCGGGCGGAGCCCTGGAGAGGGAAGCGGAGGCAGAGCGGCATGACCAACCGTCGGGCGAGCGCGCAGCGTCCCCGCCGGGCTGGTCCAGCTGGGGGGACACCGCCCGCGTCACGAACCCCTCCGGTGCAGACTCCGGGGTCCCGGGTCACCGGGGCGCGCATCGCCTGGATGTCCGACCCACGGACGTGGACCGGACGCATGCGGCGTCAGGCCATCTCGCAGGCCCTGTTCGTCGTCCTGGCGCTCTCCGGCCTCGGACTGGTCGCGGTCAGCGCGAAGAACCTCGAGGAGGCGCTGGTCTGGGGGCTCCTGGTGATGAGCGTCGTGGTCGCCCTGTGGATCGGTCGCGCCAAGCGCTGACCGGCGGAGCCTGCCGGCGCCGATGGTGGGGCCCGCCGGGATAGCAGGGCCCGCAGCGACGACCGCGCCGGCGGCGATCTCGTGGCCTCCCGCGATGATCGGGCCGGGGACGCGTCCGCGGCCGCACGCGGTACGTCACAGGCGCTGCAGGATCGCCTGGCGCTTCTCGTCGTACTCCGCCTGGGTGATGAGTCCGGCCACCCTGAGCTCCTCGAGCTGGAGCATGGCATCGCGCGCGGTGTGCGCCTCTCGCGCGGCCGGCGTCGTCTCGCCATCCCGGCGGGCGGCGTCCGCGGCCAGCGGCAGGTCGGCGCCGGGCCCGGCAGCCGTCACCAGCCCGACCTCCGCCGCGTAGCCGGCCACGCCGATCTCGCGCCACCGCATCGCCGTCTTCGTGATCGCCAGCAGGCCGATCCAGCGCGCCAGTTCCTCGTAGTGTGAGCGCGCGGGCCGGTTGGCGAAGAAGCCCGACGGGTGCGAGATGCTGAACGCGGATGCGCCGCGGTCCGTGGCGTGAAAAACCAGTAGATCTCCCGGGGGAATGAGGGAGACCGTCGACACCCTCGCACCGTCCATCCACGTCCCGTCCCACGGCTGAGCGCCGCGGATCCTGCCGCCCCCCGGACATGCACCCAGGATCCTCGCCGCCGGGACCGAGGCGAGGGTCCGGCCGTCCCGGGCGTCGCTCAGGATCAGGGCGTCGGCCACCACGCGGATCCGGGCGTCGTTCGAGGCATGCAGTTGCCCGGACACGCCGCGGGCGCCGTACGTTGTCCTGCCGCCGACGAAATCGATCATCCCGGCGGCGTCCACGACCCCGGCGATGGCCGGCTCTGGCTGCGATGGTCCCCGGAACAGTGCGCCATGCAGCGCACGCAGGGCGGTCGCCCGGCGGATCGATTCGGTCGCGGCCGCGATGACCACCGGGTCGCCGGGCATCGAGGCTGCACCGACGTCCGCGCCGCCGAGCACGTCGGCGTAGTGGGACGGACGTCGCGTCCCGCAGCCCGGACAGCGATCGAAGAACGGATGGACGTACCCCAGGCACGTCTCGCACATCACGTCGGCGAGCGCCAGCTGCATGTGTGAAGGCTACCCGGGGCGTGGGGAGCGCGCAGCCTCGAACTCACAGGCGCGGCCGCGCCATGGGATCGATCTCGCCGGCGTGGATGGGCGCACCGGGAGTGCCAGCTGGCGCGGCGAGAGGCGGCACCCGGCCGCTCGGATCCGGCGGAGGCCCCTCGGAGTTCGCGGCCGGACCATTGCCGCGACCGCCCCAGCGCGTTTTCGACGATGTCTTGAGATTCTGGCGGGTTGGCCGGCCGTAGAGTGACCGGGATGGCAGCGATCGACGCCACCTGAGTTCGCGCGTGTGTGGGGGAGGCACCGCGAGCGCCTTGGCTGGAAAGGAGGGTGACGGGAAGGGAGTTCACGTCGCGCCAGCCCCGCAGGGATGACGGGGCCCGTCGTCGGATCCTCGGGACCCGACGCCACGGAGGGCCACAGCCCGTCGCGGGTCCGCAGGAACCACCCCACTGTTGAGGGAGTACAACGGAATGACGCTACAGATCATTCTGGGTGAGATCTTCGGCACGGCCACGCTCGTGCTCCTGGGCGATGGCGTGGTCGCCAACGTCCTGCTTGCCAAGACCAAGGGCAACATGACGACCGGCGTCGGCAACTCCAACGGATGGATTGTCATCACCTGGGCATGGGCCATGGCCGTGTTCATGGGTGTCGTCGTCGCTGGCCCGCTGACCGGCGCGCACCTGAACCCCGCCGTCACGCTCGGCCTCGCGGTGATGCACTCGATGAACAGCAGCGCCGGCGTCGGTTGGGACATGGTGCCCGGCTACTGGCTGGGTGAGATGGTCGGCGCCATCATCGGAGCGGCGCTCGTCCTGCTCTTCTACTGGGACCACTTCAAGGCGACCGAGGACAAGGTCCTGAAGCTGGCCGTGTTCTCCACCGTCCCGAACATCCCCAACTACACGCTGAACCTGATCTCGGAGATCATCGGCACCTTCGTGCTCGTCTTCGTGATCTTCGCCTTCGGCCAGCCGCACACGCTGGCGCCCGCCGGCCTCGGTGCGCTTCCGGTTGCGCTCCTCGTGCTGGTGATCGGCCTCTCGCTCGGCGGCACGACCGGGTACGCGATCAATCCCGCCCGTGACCTCGGCCCGCGCCTCGTGCACCAGTTCCTGCCCGTCCCCGACAAGGGCGACTCGCAGTGGTCCTACGCCTGGATTCCGGTCGTGGGCCCGCTCATCGGTGGCGCGCTCGCAGCAGTCGTGTACTACGTGTTCTTCACGCAGTACATCGTGAAAGCCATCCCCGCCTGACGGCGTCGATCCGGCTGCACAGGGTCACAGGCTGATTCGGTCGGGAACCCGCCTGCTGCCGGCCGCCTGAGA
>DAIDTV010000237.1 GCA_027457005.1 Chloroflexota bacterium | reverse complement strand
GGCCCGACCCGACCGCACCCGACGGCTGGCGGGTGGACGCGGCCCTCCGCGCCGAACTGCTGGCGCTCTTCCGGCTGCCACAGATGGGCACGTGGCAGATCGGCGGGCTGCTCGAGTTCCGCGATCGCGCAGCACTGCCGACCAAGCGGCTGCTGGACGGACCCTGGCGGGTGGTGCCGGGCGGGACGAGCGTGCGGGCCGGTGCGTACCTCGGCGAGGGCGTGGTGATCATGCCCCCGGCGTTCGTCAATGTCGGCGCGTGGGTCGGGGACGGCACGATGATCGACTCGCACGTGCTCGTGGGGTCATGCGCGCAGATCGGATCCCGCGTGCATCTCGCGGCCGGGGCGCAGATCGGCGGCGTGCTGGAGCCACCCAACGCGCGGCCCGTGATCGTGGAGGACGGCGCCTTCGTGGGCGCACAGTGCGGCCTCTTCGACGGCGTGCTGGTCGGGCGCGACGCGGTGCTGGCCGCCGGGGTGATCCTGACCGGCACGAGCCGCCTCTACGACCTGGTCGGCGAGAGGGTCCTGGAGGGGACGCCGGACGCGCCGCTGTCCGTTCCGCGGGGGGCGGTCGTGGTGCCCGCCACGCGGGCGGCACGGGGCGCGTTCGCGGCCGGCCACGGGCTCGCGCTGCAGTGCGCGGCGATCGTCAAGACGCGCGATGGGTCCACGGCCGCGCGCACAACGCTCGAGGAGGCCCTGCGGTGAGGGGAGGGGAAGCGGCGGCGACGGGCCATCCCCCCGCGTCCTCGACGGCGGCTCCCGCGGGGCCCCCGGGCGGCACGCCGGCGTACGACGCGATCTGGCGTGACGGCCTCCTCGCAGACCTGGACCCCCGCGAGCTGGCGCGCACCTTCGGCACGCCCCTGTACGTGTACGACCTGGACACCCTCGCCGGCCGGGCGGCGCGCCTGCGGGCGGCGCTTCCGGACCGGGTCGACGTCGCGTACGCGGTGAAGGCGAACCCGTCGCTGGCGGTGATCGCGACCTTGGCGTCGGCCGGGCTGGGGGCCGACGTGTCGTCGGAGGGTGAGCGGGAGGCGGCGCTGCGCGCCTGGATCATGCCACGGGCGATCGTGGTCACGGGCCCCGGCAAGAGCGACCGCCTGCTGCGTCGCGCGGTCGAGTCGGGCATCAGGGCGATCGCCGTCGACTCGCCCGGGGAGGTGCCACGCGTCGAGGCGGCCGCCGTGGCCGCCGGTGAGCGCGCCCGCCTCCTCTTCCGCCTCGCCCAGCCCGGACAGACGTTCGGGATGCCGTGGGAGGATGCCCTCGCCGCGGCCCGCCTTGCGGTCGCGTCGGACCACCTCCGCCCGATCGGTGTCCACGCGTTCGCGGTCTCGTCCGCCCTCGACGCCGGGGCCCTCGTCCGCCACGTCCAACGAACCGTCGACGCCGCCGTGCCGCTCGCGCGGGCGGCCGGCTTCCCGCTGGCGCTGGTCGACGTGGGCGGCGGGCTGGGGATCCCGTACCGCGACGGCGAGGCGCCCCTCGACCTGGCCTCCCTCGGGGCCGGGATCGGGGACGTCCTGACCGAGCTCTCCTCCCGGCTCGACCTGAGCGAGACGCGCATCCTGGTCGAGCCGGGCCGCTACCTCTCCGGCCCGTCGGGCGCCTTCCTCGCGAGGGTGGTCGACGTGAAGCGGCTCGATGGCCGGCACGTGGCGGTGCTCGACGGGGGGATCAACCACCTGCTGGCCCCGGCGCTGGTGGGACGTCGGCACCGGCTGCGGCTGGTCGGATCGGGCTCGTCGCAGGATCGCCCGCCCGACGGACGCCAGCTGGTGCCGGTGACCTTGACCGGCCCCCTGTGCACGAGCCTGGACGTGATCGGCCGGCTCGAGGCATTTCCCGAGCCGCGCCCCGACGACCTGGTCGTGGCACTCGACACGGGCGCCTATGGGTTCACCCAGTCGATGCCGTGGTTCCTCTCGCATCCCGGTCCCGCCGAGGTCGCCATCGCCGGCGGACGCGCAATGCTGGTGCGCGACCGGCTCGACCCCGCCGAGGTCGTCGCGGCGCAGCGCATCCCGCGGTTCGACGTCTAGCACATCTGTTCGAATTCGCCGCGACCGGCTACACTTGTCGGGTCATGCCGCAGGAGCTCCTGGTGGTTCGCGGCGCCCGCGAACACAACCTCAAGAACATCACGGTCGAGCTTCCGCGCGACCGGCTGGTGGTCATAACCGGCCTCTCCGGGAGCGGCAAGTCCAGCCTCGCGTTCGACACGATCTACGCCGAGGGACAGCGCCGCTACGTCGAGAGCCTGTCCGCGTATGCCCGCCAGTTCCTGGGGCAGATGGAGAAGCCGGACGTCGACCAGATCGACGGGTTGAGCCCCGCCATCTCCATCGACCAGAAGGGCTCCAGCCGCAACCCGCGGTCGACCGTGGGCACGGTGACGGAGATCTACGACTACCTGCGCCTCCTGTTCGCCCGCGCCGGCCACCCCCACTGCCCGGTCTGTGGCCGCGAGATCGCACGCCAGAGCGTGCCGCAGATCGTGGACCGCATCGGGGAGCTGCCGGACGGCACCCGCCTGCTGGTGCTCGGGCCGCTCGTGAAGGACCGCAAGACGGAGGGAGACCGGGTCTTCGAGGCGGCGCGCAAGCAGGGCTTCGTGCGGGTGCGGGTCGATGGTGAGCTGCTGGACCTGGACGAGGTCCGCTCGCTCGACAAGTACAAGCGCCACACCATCGAGGTGGTGGTGGACCGGGTGGTGGTGCGGCACGCCGACGAGGACGGCGCCCCCTACACGCCGGAGCGCCCCAATCCCGATCTGCCCCGCCTGGCCGACTCGGTGGAGACCGCCCTCCGCCTGGGCGAGGGCGTCATGGTCGTCGCGCCAGCAGACCCGGGTACCTTCGACGAGCAGCGCTACAGCGAGCGCTACAGCTGCCCGTTCGACGGCACGATCCTGGAGGAGCTGGAGCCGCGCAGCTTCTCGTTCAACTCGCCGCACGGCGCGTGCCCCGCCTGCACCGGGCTCGGCGTCCGCCTGGAGATCGACCCGGCGCGGCTGATCCCCAACCGCGACCTGGCGCTCCGCGAGGGTGCGCTGCAGCCGTGGGCGCGCATGCCCATGGAGAACTCCTGGCAGATCAAGATCATCGAGGCGATCGCCGAGCGGCGCGGGTTCCGCACCGACGTGCCGGTCCGCGAGCTGCCGGAGGACGCACTCCACCACCTGCTGTACGCGGAACGCGGCGAGCGCGTCGTGGTGCGCTACCAGCACGACCGTGGCGAGAACTCGTACGAGGCCACGTTCGAAGGGCTGGTTCCCAACCTGGAG
>DAIDTV010000236.1 GCA_027457005.1 Chloroflexota bacterium | reverse complement strand
GTCCAGATCGGGACGTTCAACCTGCGGGATTCGCTGTTCGGGGTCGCGCTGGCAGTGACGTCGGGGACGCTGCCGTTCGCGATCTGGAACATGAAGGGCTACATCGACACGATCCCGCGCGACCTGGAGGAGGCGGCGGCGGTGGACGGCGCCGGCCAGCTCCAGACGTTCTGGCACGTGATCCTGCCGCTCTCCACTCCGGTGCTCGCGGTGACGGCGTTCTTCGGCTTCATCGCCGGCTGGACCGAGTTCTACTTCTCCTGGCAGTTCCTGGATCGCCCCCAGGACTTCACGCTGGCCATGGCCCTCAACGGGATGGTCGGCCAGTACGGCAACACGCCGTGGTCGCAGTTCTCTGCGTTCGCGATCCTCGTCGCGCTGCCGGTGGCCGTCGTGTACCTGTTGCTGCAGCGCTACATCGTCTCCGGGCTCGCGATCGGCGGCGTCAAGGGATAGTCAGCCGGCGGCGTCAAGGGAGGTCCGCTACCAGGTGCTCTGCTGCAGGTGCGCGATCGGCGCGTAGACCTGCGCGTTGAGCCCCATGAAGAGCACCGTCGTGGATGTCGGCAGCTGGCTCCGCGTGAGTGTCACGGACGGCTCGAGCGTGTAGGTCGTCCTCCAGGTCGACGCGGCCAGCTTCACGACGGTCACGCCATCCACCTCGACGTCGACGTGCGTGGGGATGAGCACCGCCGGGTGGACCTGGCTCATCTGGTCGAATCCCCGGTGGTTGGTCGCGTCCACGCCGCTGATCGCGTTGCCGAGCTGGGAGATGGCGACGTCCACGCGGCCGATGGCCTTCATCTGTGCGGATGTCAGCTGGTCCTGGCCGAGGTCGCCGAAATGGACCACCCGCATCCCCCCGACTTCGACGACGAAGATGTAGTCGCTGCCATCCTTCGGCAGGAACGGATCTCCCTGGTTGTGGGCCGCCGCGATGCCGGTGATGTGCACATCGCCGCGGTCCAGCGATCCAGTTTCGAAGGTCAGCATCGTGCCGGGGAACGTGTTCGCCCACAGCGGGTTCCAGTGGTCGTCGTGGGCATGGGTCGTAAGCAGGATGTCGTCGGCCGTGGCCGGGACCGTGAGCCGTCCGGGATCGGCCACGTCGATGAGGACCCGCTGGCCGGCCGGTGAGAGGAGCTCGACCTGCGCACTCTCCTCGAACGTGATGCGCACCCCACCAGCCGGCACCGGCGCGATCGCCTCGCCCGACGCGGCCGCCAGGGCTGGTGAAGCGGCCGGGGTCGGGGCCTGGGCCGGCGGCACCGTGGCCTGGGTCGCCGACGGCGCCGCGGCCGATGCGGACGGCGCGCCCGTGGCCGTCGTGGTCTGGATCGCCGTGGCGGCAGGTGACGCCGTCCCAGCCGCGCCGCACCCGGCGATCAGCAGTGCCCCGGCGATTGCGATGGCCCATCTCGTGCGCACGGCGTGCCTCCCTCCAAGCTCGTCGAACATGGACCTCGGGCGTTCGCCGAGCGTTCCCCGGCGACGCCCCTCGGCATGGGGCATCGACCGTGCGCTTCTCGGTGCGTCCGCGCCGACACCTGCGCAGTCGATCGGCGTGGCACCATCTGGTCTCATGATGATCGACACACCCGCCTGGGTCCGCGACGCGGTCTTCTACCAGGTGTTCCCCGACCGGTTCGCCCGGAGCGCGCGCGTGCTCGCGCCCGGACCGCTGGAACCGTGGTCGGCGCCCCCGACGCGGCTCGGCTTCAAGGGCGGCGACCTGCTCGGGATCGCGGAGCACCTCGACGAGCTGCAGGAGCTGGGGATCACGGCGCTCTACCTGACCCCGGTGTTCCAGTCCGCGTCCAACCACCGCTATCACGCCTACCACTACCTGGCGGTCGACCCGCTGCTGGGCGGAACCCCGGCGCTCCGCGAGCTGGTCGACGCCTGCCACGCCCGCGGGATGCGGATCGTGCTCGACGGCGTGTTCAACCACGCCGGGCGCGGGTTCTGGGCGTTCCACCACGTCCTGGAGGCCGGCGCGGCCTCGCCCTACCGCGACTGGTTCGTCTTCGACCAGGCCAGGCTCGACGCCGGGCACGCGGTCCACGCCTACCCGTCGGCCGAGGAGCGGCGGGCCCTGGAAACGGGCGGGTCGGGTGGCGCCTACCGCAGCGGCGCAGCATCCCTGCGGGTCCTGGGCTACCAGGCGTGGTGGGACCAGCCGGCGCTTCCCAAGTGGAACACCGCGAACCCGCAGGCGCGCGAGTACCTGCTCGGGGTCGCCGAGCACTGGATCCGCTTCGGCATCGACGGCTGGCGGCTCGACGTGCCGGAGGAGATCGACGACCCGGAGTTCTGGCGCGAGTTCCGCCGCCGGGTGCGCGCCATCAACCCGGAGGCCTACATCGTCGGCGAGATCTGGCACGAGGCCCCGGACTGGCTGGAGGGCGACCGGTTCGACGCCCTGATGAACTACCCGTTCCTGGAGGCGGTGCTCGGCTTCACTGCCGGCGGTCACCTGGACGCGGCCGTGGTGGCGGGGCAGGCCGAGCTCGGGCGGACGGTCGTTCCGCTCGACGCGGCCGGATTCGGGGAACGGATCCGGCGGGCGCTTTCCGCCTACGACCCGGCCGTGACCGGGGTGCAGCTGAACCTGCTGGACAGCCACGACACGCCGCGCTTCGTCACGATGGCCGGCGGGGATCGCGCCGCCCTGCGGCTGGCGGTGCTGCTGCAGATGACGTTGCCCGGCGCGCCGTGCATCTACTACGGCGACGAGATAGGGATGGAAGGGCGCGCCGACCCGGACTGCCGGCGGGCGTTCCCGGTCGACCGGGCGGCGTGGGACGCGTCGTTGCGGGCATTCGTGCGGGCCGCGATCGCGCTGCGGCACGCGCATCCGGCGCTGCGGGCCGCAGGGTCCTTCCGGACCGTCGCCGCACACGGCATGACCCACGTGCACCTCCGGCAGGACGGTGCCGAGCTGTTCGTGATCGCCGTGAACGCCGGCGAATCCCCGGACACGGTCGAGGTGAGCGTGCCGGAGGCCGGGGGGCGGAGGCTGGAGGTGCAGCCCATGCCGGGCTGGTCGGATGGAGCGATCGGTCGACCGGTGGAGGCCGGCGGCACGGGGTCGGTCGTGCTCGACGTGCCCGCCCGCGAGGGCGTGGTGCTCCGGGTGGCCCGCTGACCCGCCCCTATACTCCCCGGAAGTGGCTGATCTCCCCTTCACGTTCACCAATCCCGCCATCGCCGCCCGCCTGGCCCGCCTCGTCGACTGCGACGGGAAGATCCCCCGGGCGATCGCCGAGCTCGGAGAGATCGCCGGGCGCGACGTGGTCGTGCTCCGCACCAGCGGCAGGCTCCGGGCGGCCCAGCTCCGGGCGCTCCACGCG
>DAIDTV010000235.1 GCA_027457005.1 Chloroflexota bacterium | reverse complement strand
GCCCCCGAGCGCGCCGCCGCCCCCGACCCAGCCGATGTCCACCCCCGCGGGCGTCATCGACGCGACGGGCCCGAAAGCCCAGCGGCAGTTGCGCTGGGGGTAGGAGCCGCTCTCGGGGTCCGAGATGTAGGCGTCCCCCGCGCACACCACGACCCGCAGGCTCGGCAGCGAGAGCGACTGGAAGGCCGCGATGGCGGCCGCGTCGGTCGAGTTCTGGGTGGTGTCCGGGGGGCCCCCGATGACCGCGAAGGCGAAGTGCAGGTTGCCCTGATAGGTGAGCATCAGGGTGTCCATCGTCGCCGCCAGGCCGGCCGTGTGCGACCAGTCTCCTACCACGGGGGAGCCGATCAAATCGGTGAAGCCCCACTCCCGGTTGTCGCGGAAGAGGATCGTGTAGCAGTTCTGCACGTCCGACAGGGCGTAGGTCGGCCCGGTCGTCGTGAACGAGTACACGTCGCCCTGCTGGAACGCGGTCCCAACGCCGGCGCCGCCCGTGTTCGCGAAGGTGAGCGTGATCTCGTTGTTGTCGCCGATCTGCAGCGTGCCGCCCGACGGCACGGTCGTCGCCGGCGAGAAGCTGTTGCCGGCGTCGGTCGAGATCTGCACCACGGCCGCGCCGAGCGCGCCCGTCGTGAGGACCTGGACGACGACCTCGTACTCGTCGAGGGGGGAGCCGGCCGCGGTGATCCGTCCCGCGCCCTGGGGCGGCCCGTCGTTCGTGCCCGACTGCGTCACGGCCCCGATCGTGCCCGCCACCTGGCTCGCCGTCGCGGCGTAGCTGTCGTTCGCCACGTAGGTCCCGGCGCTGAAGGTCAGCGTCAGGTCCTGGATGCCCTGGTCGGTGATCTGGAAGGTGTACGGGGCACCGGTCGGGATGGCCTCGACGGCCGAGTAGGTGTTCCCGCCGTCGAGCGAGTACTGGAAGGTCGTCGTGCTCAGGATCTTGACGATGAGCGAGTAGGGCGCGAGCGGGCCGCCGCCGCCGCCGTTGCCGGGGGCGACCGTGCCGGTCCCGGTGCCGGTGTGGGTGACGCTACCCCACGTGCCCGAGAAGATGCGCGCGGCGTAGAGCGTCGAGACGCCGGCGGCCTGGTAGAGCGCGAGCTGGTCGACGAGCTTGCCGGCCCCGAAGACCGAGCTCGGGCTCGTGCCGCTGCCGAGCGCCTGGATGGCGCACGTGGGGCCGGACGTCGCGAGGCCCACCACGAGCGGGATGCGCGAGACGCTCGGCGCCTGGATGCCCAGGCCGTTCTTCTGGATCGTGAAGTTGAGGCGGGACATGGGGCGCTCCTACATGCCGCCGAAGCGAGCGTTCACCGTCTCGGAGACGGCCTGGTCGTACTGCTCCTCGGTCAGCTCGGCGCCGACCGCCCAGCGCAGCCGCGCCGCGGTGGCGCGGAACTGCCAGTCGGGCGTCTCGCGGAAGGCCTTGTGCAGCTCGACGGCGCGCTTCTCGCCGGGCGGGCACGGGGGCGGCTTCGGCGCGGGCTTCTGGACGGGCGGCTGGGGCCGCCGGGCCGGCCGCATGACCGCGGGCGGCTGCCGGAAGACCTCGGTCGGGTTCGGGCGGCGAACCACGGCCGCCGGCGCCGGCGAGCCCGAGGAGGAGGAAGGCGGGTTCGCCGCGCCGGCAGGCGTGGAGGGGGAGGCCGCGGGAGCCGCGGCGGTGTCGGTGGCTTTGGGCATCGGTTACCCCATCGTCTCGGTCAGCGTGTACTCGGCGATCGTCGCGTTCGTGGGGGCGACGTCGGCCACCGGGATGCGAAACTCCATGAAGGCCGTGTAGACGCGGCCGAGCCGGATGAACTCCTTCATCCGGTCCCACTGGCCGCCGACCAGGTCGTAGAAGCCGACCGAGGTCGCGTGCACCGTCTGGATGAACGTCTGCAGCAGCTCCTCGACGGCGATCCAGTCGGCGCCGAAGACGGGCGGGCTCTGGACGATGCCGGCGGCCCAGAGGTGAACGTCGACCTTGCAGACGCGCGTGCGCAGCGACCGAGCGAAGGGCGCCACCGGGACCGGAGGCGAGCCGGTCACCATCCGGCCGCCCTTCATCGGGCCGCGGCCGAGCTCGTCCTTCGGGTCCCAGACGATGCGGGGAGGCGCGTCCTCCTGGTTCAGGTACTCGAGGCCGATGTAGTTCGGCGGCGCCGGCGAGGGCAGCGCGGCGATGATCTCGCTGATGGCGTCGAGCAGCATCGCGGCCTACTAGGGCATGTTCGTCGTCGCCTTCGCGAGCTCCTTGAAGTAGCCGTCGGCCGCTCGCTTGAACGCGGCCGACCAGATCGCCCCGAGCTGGCCCTCCGGCAGCATGGGGCGGGCGGGGAGCACGTGCCCCGTGACGCTCCTCGCCATGAGGCCGTAGCCCCCGAGGACGCCGCCGGACCGCCCGGTGAGAACCGTCCGCGCCGGGTACGTGTAGCCGTAGTTCTGCGCGGCCGCGTAGACGACCGGGGTGCGGATGAAGAAGCCGTTCGCGAGCGCCTGCACCCTGAAGCTGTTCTTCAGGCGTCCGGTGTCGACGAGCGGCTTGCTCGAGCCGCCGGTCCGCAGGCCTCGAGCGAAGGCCCCCATCGCCCCGCCGCGGACGCTGGCGCGCTTGTTGCGGCTGCGCTCCTGGGCGAGCGGCGCCCACCTCGTGCCGTAGGGGTCCCGGCTGCGTTCGAACTCGTGGCTGAGCTGGGTCTTCGCCTCCTCGGAGAGGACCTTCGACAGCTCCCGGAGCACCCGGCCGTTCGCGAGGTGCCCGGTCAGGTCGATGATGTTCGTGAGCTTCCGGTAGGCCGCTTCGTTGACCGCCACGAGCTCACCCCGTCCAGGGTCGATCCCACCCGCGCAGCGGCGTGCCGCTCGAGTTCACGCAGGCTCCCTGCTCGACCTCCGGCTGCCCGCTCGGGGCCGCCGTCCCATCGCTCACCAGGTTGCCCGGCGAGCTGTCCTGGATGGCCAGGGTGTAGACGCCGCGGGCGACGAGCTTCAGGGTTTCGTGGGCCCGCTCCGCACGCTGGACGATGATCTGGTCGGCGCCGGCGCTCGGGTTGAAGCCGCGCTGGACCATGAGGTCCTCGGCGGCGATGTGGCAGCAGAGTCGGGTGACCTCGTAGCCCCAGGCGAGGATCGGGAACTGGTATTTCCCGCGCAGCGCCTGGTCGATCGTCGCGCTCGCCGCCTGCAGCGCCTCCGCCACCGCGGCCGCGGGCAGCGCGGCGTAGGTGTTCGGGTTGATGGCGAGGTTCTGCAGGTCCTGGGCCGTCGCGTAGACCGCGCCCGGCGTCGGACTGGGCACGGCGGCCTACTTCCTCGGCGTCGCGAGGGGCGTCGAGGGAGCGGCGGCCTTCTCCTCGAGCACCTCGA
>DAIDTV010000234.1 GCA_027457005.1 Chloroflexota bacterium | reverse complement strand
GGTGAGCACGTACTTCGACGTCACCGACGGCGAAGCGAGTCTTGTGCAGGGCACATGGGGCTGGGCGTATCAGGGCGGCACGTGCGGCACCTGGTACAACACCTACCTCGGCACCAACGGCGACATCACCTGCTGAAGAACGGCCCAGTTCGCCGATCCCAGGCGAGTCTCTCGGCTCCGCGGACTGCTCGCCCGGGGAGCCGAGGCGTGCCCGACGACCGCCCGTCACTGTCGGTCCCACACCGCGACACCGAGACACCCATCCCGGCGACCCGTGGGCCCGGGCGGGCGCACGCGCGTAGAGCAGATAAGTGGGCCAGTTTCGGTGGTACCGCCACGCTCAGCGCACTGCGCTGGTGCCGACCAGGTCTCATCCGACGGCGTGCGTGGCCCACAGGACGCCGTACGAGACCGAGGCGACGCTCAAGGCGATCACCAGGCGCTCGGGGATGCCCACCCACCGGCGCGAGCCGAGCGCCACCAGGACGACCAGGAACGGCGTGAAGTCGAGCGAGTAGCGGAACCCGTACTGCGCATAGCCGCCGCCGTAGTAGAGGAAGACGGGCACCGCGACGAGCGCGGCAGCGAGCCAGAGGAGTCGGGCGACGGGTTCGCGCCAGCCCGCCCACAGCGCGGTGAGCAGTCCCGGCGAGACCAGCAGCATGGACAGCCCGTCGGGGTTCACCGCCAGGTACGGGAAGCGGCTGGTGAGGCGGAACCCCTGCAGCAGCGCCAGGTGAACGTTCTCGGGGACCTGGGCGATCGAGAAGAGGCCGAGCGCGCGGCGGGACTCGAGAGCAGGATCGGTGAGGAGCGAGATGGCGTACCCGGTCTGCAGCGGCGAGCCGAAGCGCAGTTCGTTGTAGGTGGCAACGAGGGCCAGGGCGGCCACGACCGGCAGGGCCAGCCGGGTGGCCGCACGCACCCGGTCGCGCCGCGCCCAGAGGAGCGCCAGGCCGAAGGGAATCAGGGCGACGAGGGTGGTCGGGCGGGCCAGGAACGCGAGCCCATAGCAGCTGCCCTGCACGAGCGGGCGCCGGGAGCCGGCCCAGTCCAGCAGGGCCAGCTCCAGGAACAGGAACGCCTCGGCGTGCGCGAGGTAGTACAGGCTGCCCAGCACCGACACGAAGAAGAGCAGGGTGCCGAAGGCGGTGAGCCCGGCGACCCAGTAGGCCCCGGAGCCCTGCGCCCCGTACCGGCGCGCCAGCGGCAGCGCCAGCCAGGCCGCCGGGACCCCGAAGGCGAGGGAGGCGAGGTATCCGGCGATGCCCTGCAGGGCGGGCAGCGGCACGAACGGCAGATAGGGAACCAGCTGCAACAACCCCTCCGCCAGGTACGTGCGACCGCCGAGCGTGACCGTGTCGACCGAGCCGGCGAGCGCGGGCGCGTCGAGATGGCCGGCTGCGACGCGCTCGGCCAGCAGCATCATGCGGTTCGGCTCCGGAGGATTGAGCGCGATCGCCAGGACCGCCGCGCCCACGTACACCAGCACGACGGCCAGCCCGAAGGCCAGATCGCCCCGTGAGAGGCGGGCAACCCAGGGGGACGCGCCGCCCGCGACCGAGCGGTTCCGCGTACTGCCGCAGGGCGGCCCTGGTCGAGCAGCTACGCCGACAGCGCCGTCGGGCGGCGATGTGGCGGATGGCAGCACTCCAACTGTGCTCCGTCCCTGGCCGGCCTTGCGGGTGCGCATCAACCAGGCATCTTGCACGGCATCCGGCGCGCTGCCAAACGCCCCAGCGCGGCGGCACGTGGCCCGGAACGAGCGAGGCACGCGGAGCCGTGCGCCGTCCCGGTGGGACACCTGGGAACCTGGCCCGTCGGCACCCTCGGAAGTCCGGATCGGCGGCGGCCGATGGGCGTCCCGGCCCGTTGATGCTCATCGCCGGCCTGGCCTGGTGCGCGGCGGGCGGGGGATCGGCTCCGCCCCCGTCCTGGCGGTACGGCACTGCGGGCGACGCTCCGGGCGGTGCGCAACTCGGGCTGCCGCGGAACCATCGGCCCCGGCGGGGCGTCTGGCCGGTTGCAGGCGGCGAACGAAGTCGGGCCTGCCGCATTGGAGTACCGGCCATGTCCACCACGACACGGTTCCTGACCACCGGGATCGTCCTCGGCCTCGCCGCGGGTGTGTTCGTCGGCGCAGGGTTGCTGCAGCCAGGGAGGGCGGCCGCCGTCACCCCCTCGACAGCACCGGCCGTCTTCTCCCCGGGCGCGGTGACCGGGGCGCCCGCTGCGGTGTCTGCGGTGACGAAGGGCGGGACGACCAACGTGACGGCGGTCTCCTCCGGACCGGCCATCGCCTACCCCTTCCTCGTGGGCTCGCCCGGCGTGGCGCCCGACCACACCATCGTCGTGACCGGCGTCGGGCAGGCCGACGTACAGAGCGATGGGTCGGATCGCGCGTCGGCCCAGAGGACCGCCCTCGCTGCTGCCCTCGCCGATGCCAAGGCGCAGGCCACCGAGATCGCGTCGGCAACCGGGCTGTCCATCAGCGGGGTGCTCTCGGTGAGCGCCGCAGTCTCTCCGTCATACGGTGTCGTGCCGATGGCTGGATCGGCGAGCGGGAGTGGCCCCACCGAGCCGGTGACACCGGTGGCGCCCCTGCCGCAGCCCGTCTATCCGCAGAGCCTGAGTGTGTCGGTGACCGTCGCATACAGCGTGAACTGACGGGCGCGGAGGCGGCCCCCGCGACGTGCCGTGATCTCCGCGAACTGTCATCGCCGGGAGACCGCCATGCTGTTCGAGCCGGCGCCGTGCTGATGCGGAGGACCGATTGCCCCGGCGCCATTGGGCCGATCGCGACCGCGCCCGTGCCCGTGCCCGTGCCCGTGCCGGCAGCCTCGTACGCGTCAGCCCGTGAGCGCGTCGCGGACCAGACCCTGGGCCGCCTCCACCAGTAGCTGCAGGTGCTCCTCGCCGCGGAAGCTCTCGGCGTAGAGCTTATAGACACTCTCGGTCCCGGAGGGGCGCGCGGCGAACCAGCCGTGCTCCGTGGTCACCTTGAGCCCGCCGATGGGGGCCCCGTTGCCGGGCGCTTCCGTCAGCACGCCCGTGATCGGCTCGCCGGCGAGCTCGGTCGCCCGCACCTGCGCGGCCGACAGGGACCGCAGGATGCCCTTCTCGGCCGGGGTGGCGGGCGCGTCTATGCGCCGGTAGGCGGGGTTGCCGAAGCGCTCGGTGAGCGCCTGGTAGAGCTCGCCCGGGTCGCGGCCCGTGCGGGCGGTGATCTCGGCCGCGAGCAGGCAGGGGGTGATGCCGTCCTTGTCGGTGGTCCAGACCGTGCCGTCCCGGCGCAGGAACGAGGCGCCGGCGCTTTCCTCGCCGCCGAACCCGAGGCTGCCATCGAACAGGCCGT
>DAIDTV010000233.1 GCA_027457005.1 Chloroflexota bacterium | reverse complement strand
CATGGTCGGCCGGGAGCGCCCCCAGCCTGGCGGCGCTGTGGCAGGTCAGGCAGATGCCGTCGGCCGGCGTGGGATGGGGGTAGGGCGGCGCCTGCACGGCCGCCGAGGGATGGCACAGCCAGCAGGTCGCCTCGGACCGGTTCTTCATGCTGTCGGGCAGCGGCGCCGTCTTCCCGTGACAGGAGAGGCACGGCACGTCCTGTCGGGCGGAGTGCGGGCGATCCACGGCAGCGGGCGTCGTGGCCGTGTGGCAGAGGAGGCACTGGTCCGCGTGGATGCCCGAATGCCCGGGCGCGGTCTTGACCAGGCGGTCGTTCGCATGGCACGAGGTACAGCTCGTCCAGCCCGCCAGGGGATGGCCGATGGGCGGCACCGTCGCGGTCCCGACACCGCCTGCCTTGGTCGTGTGGCAGCCGAGGCAATCGGCGCCGGCCGGCATCACGAGGGTCGCGGCCATGGGCGGCGCGGAGTGCCCCGCGCCGGACGCAGTCGGCGACGCGGCGCTCGTGGCCGGCGACGCGTCCGGGGCCACCGTCGAGGTGCCTGGGGTGGGCGTGGCTGGCGA
This sequence comes from Chloroflexota bacterium, assembly GCA_027457005.1. Lineage (GTDB taxonomy): Bacteria > Chloroflexota > Limnocylindria > Limnocylindrales > CSP1-4 > JAJYNJ01. The sequence continues at coordinate 2,792 of DAIDTV010000233.1, read as the reverse complement.
CACGCGCCCGACCAGCGGGTCGACCAGGCCGGAGCTGGCAATCCCGATGCCGAGCGCAGCCCCGATCCCCACCGCGGCGACGATCGCGACGACCACGAGAGCGGCGCGCCGGGCCTGCTTCGCCGTCACAGCACACCGCCGCCGATGTCGGCGAGCGGCGCCGAACGTCCGCCCCCCGCCGGTTTCTCAGCGCCCGCGGCCACGCCCGCGGCCGTGCCCGGTGCCGAGCCCTGGTCCGTGAGCGTGACCGGGGTGCCCGAGCCGAGGAAGGCGCCCACCAGGTGCCCCTGGTGCTCGCCCATCGGCAGGTGCAGCTCCGCCAGCGTGTAGGCGAGGGCGAGGAAGGCGAGCGCCCCGACGACAACGCTGATCTCGACGAGTGTCGGGACATACGTCGCGAACGGCGAGGGCAGGACGCCGGCGACCGCAGTCGCGGGCGCGACCTGGCCGGCGGACACGAAGATCGCCCGGTCGGCGAAGACCCCGACGAAGACGAGACACGCGGCCGCGAAGAGGCCGGCGGGGGTCCGGGTCCGGGGAAGCGCCAGCAGGGCGAGCGGCGCGACCAGTCCCAGGAAGACGCGGACGATCCAGAACGGCAGCGCGAGCGGCCCGACGAGGATGGCGGCGGTCGCATCAGACAGGCCGGGGACATTCCCGTACAAGCCCCACGCCGTGTCCCACCCGACGACGAGCACCGTCACGGCGAGGATGATCGTCAGGAGGAGCCGGATCGCCGGGATCGCGAGCGTGGCCACGCGCTCGAAGCCGGCCAGCCGGAACCGGTGGACGCAGGCGAAGACGATCCCCAGCAGCGCGATGCCCGAAAGCAGCGCCGCCGCGACCATGGCCGGCGGGGTGAAGGCGCCGTGCCAGTAGGGGCGCGACGAGAGGACCCCGAAGACGGCCCCAAGGGTCGTTGGCGCGATGATCGCGGTGATCGACGAGAGGACGCAGGCGATCCGGTGGATCTGCCAGCGTCCCGTGAACATGCTCAGGACCTCGATGATGAGGAAGACCAGGTAGGCGCCGTAGAAGACCCCCATCCACCACATCGGCGAGAGCGGCGACGGGCTCAGGACCGCCCCGAACACCATCCGCACCGGGTACTGGAGATCGAGGGCGATGATCCCGAACGCGGTGAGCAGGCAGAGCAGGGCCAGGATCGCGTGGCGCTTCTCGAGCGGGATGAACATCTCGATGCCGAAGACCGTGCCCAGCGACGACGCCAGGCACAGCCCGCTCGTCGTGATCGCGAAGAAGACGTAGGCCGAGATGAGGATCCCCCACTCGAAGGTGGGGCGGGTCCCCAGGACTTCCCAGCCGGGGGGCAGGCAGAGGATGGCGCCGATGGCCCCGACGAGGCAGAGCACCAGCAGGACGCTGTACCAGATCCTGAGCGGGCGCGGCGCGGCCCCGACGCGGAGCCGCATGGCGCGCGCGATCTCCCGCGGGCCGGTGGGAAGCTCGCGGTTGGCCAGGCGCACGGACATCAGTCCACCTCGCCTTCGAGACCCGTGTAGAAGACGCGCGGCCGAGTGCCCAGAGCGGGCTTCATGACCCGGACTCGCTTCTGGCTGATGGCGACGCTCACCGCGCTGGTCGGGTCCTTGCGGTCCCCGAAGATCCTCGCGTTGACCGGGCAGACCTCCGCGCAGGCGGGCAGCATGCCGCGGGTGATCCGGTGGTAGCAGAACGTGCACTTGTCGACGACCCCCGCCACGCCCTTCGGCGTGGTGTCGCCGGCCGGGACCATGTATCGAGCGCCGTACGGGCAGGCCACCACGCAGTAGCCGCACCCGATGCAGCGCTTCTCGTCCACGAGGACGACGCCGTCCGGGGTCCTGTACGTCGCGCTGACCGGGCAGACCCAGGTGCACGGCGGGTTCTCGCACTGCATGCACGTGCGGGGCACGAAATAGGCATTCCGGACCGCTGCTTCGGGCACCGCGGGCAGGGTGGCCTCGGCCGGCGCGCCTCCGTCGCGGCCCGCGGGCGAGCTCACGGTGACCGTCCAGTCCTGCGCCAGGACGTGGAGCTCCACCCAGGTCCGGTTCAGCTCGGGGTCCGGGGGGACGTGGTTCTCGAGCTTGCAGGCCTCGACGCAGCGGCCGCACCCGATGCAGGTGGTCGTGTCCATCACGAATGCCCAGTCATGTGCCGACGGGTCGTACGTCGCTCCGGCTGGCGCAGGCTCGGCCGCGCGGACCGCGTCGTCGGAGGTGGCGAGGAGACCCGTGGCAATCCGCGCCGCACAGACGGCGGGCACGGCCGCCAGGCCGAGCTGCAGGACCCGGCGCCGCGACAGGGTCGCCTGAGGGCCGCCCCGTTCGCCGATACCAGTCGTGTCGGCTTCGCTCATGGACACGCTCCTACTGGCCATTCGCCGGCCGCGCGTGGCAGGTCAGACAGACCGTGTCGGCGGATGCGACGTGCCCGACCGGGACCGGTTTGAGGCCGGCCGGGGTGTGGCAGGTCACGCACGCGGGCAGCCGGTCCAGCGAGTGCGGGATGTCGGGTGGCCGCACCGCCGTCGCCTTATGGGGGTCGTGGCACCACAGGCAGGAGGCTCCGACGTAGTGCCGGGCAAGGTCCACCTGGGGGAACGTGGCCGGCCGGCCGGTGACCCGCTGGTGGCACGCCACGCAGATCGCATCGGACACCTTGGCCAGCACGACGGAGCCCGCGGGCGCGTTCGGTGCGGTCTCGGCGGCGTGCGCCGCAAGCGGGCCGTGGCAGCTCTCGCAGACAACCGTTCGGTGCCGGGATGCCACCCACGGGCCGTACTCCGT
>DAIDTV010000232.1 GCA_027457005.1 Chloroflexota bacterium | reverse complement strand
GCCCGATGCTGAACCTGACGCTGGCCCCCGGCCGGGTCCCGCGCGTGCACCGCTGGGCGGGGCGGTGCGGCGGCTGGCGACGCGGGTGGCCCGCGCAATCCGGGGCTGACGCCGGCGCCGCTCCGCGCGTTGATGAATTCCGACTCCGCAGGTAAGATTTCGAGCGCCCGCCGGTCGGGCGGGCGAGGCTCACGGGCGGTCGGACCACCAGGAGGCGCGGGGTGATCAACGGGCTCCTCATCGGGCTGCGGGAGGGAGTGGAGGCGTCGCTCGTCGTCGGGATCGTGGTCGCGTACCTGGTGCGCACCGGCAACCGGAGGCACCTCCCCAAGGTCTGGGCGGGGACGCTCGGGGCGGTGGCTGCGTCCGTGCTGCTCGGCCTGGTTCTCTACGTGACCGTCGGCGACCTCCGCGCGCCGTACGAGCAGATGTTCGAGGGCGCCACCATGCTGGTGGCCACCGGCGTCGTAACTTTGATGCTGTTCTGGATGCGCGGCCAGTCGCGCGCCCTTCGAGGGCACCTCGAGGCACAGCTGGCGCGGGCCCTGACGTCGGGCGGAGCGTGGAGCCTTGCCGTGCTCGCGTTCACCGCGGTCATCCGAGAGGGCATCGAGACGTCGCTGTTCGTCTTCGGCCAGGTGACCGCGGTCGCCGGCCCGGGAACGACGGTCGCGGGTGCCACCGGAGGTGCCACGGGGGTCCTTGCCGGCACCATCGTCGGGCTCGTCGTGGCGGCCGGCATCGGCTACGCGATCTACCGCGGCAGCCGGCGGGTCAACCTGCGCGTGTTCTTCAACTGGACGGGGATCGCGCTCGTGTTCATCGCCGCGGGGCTCGTGTCGCGCGCGGTCCACGAGTTCGTCGAGGTAGGGGCCATCAGGGTCGGAACCCAGACGGCGTTCGACGCGCGCGGCATCCTCTCGCAGGACCAGACCGTCGGGTCCTTCCTGCGCGCCGTGCTCGGGTACTCCTCGCAACCCGAACTCGTGACGGTCGTGGTCTACCTGCTGTACGTCGGCGTCGTGCTGGCCCTGTACCTGTTGCCGCCGCGGCCCGCCCGCCCGGTCCGGCAGGCCGCGTAGACCGGCGCCGTCCGGCCGCGTCCCAGGCTCCCGGCCGGGTTCCGGCCCGAGCAACTCTCGCGCCGCTCCGCCGGGGGCCGGCGCGCCACCGGGGCGGTACCATCGGCGGCGTGACCGTACGTTGCCGAATCGCCCCCAGCCCGACGGGGCCGCTCCACATCGGGACCGCCCGCACCGCGCTGTACAACTTCCTGTTCGCCCGACACGAGGGCGGCACCTTCGTGCTGCGCCTGGAGGACACCGACGTCGCCCGCTCGACCGTCGCGTATGAGCGCGACATCCTCGACGGGCTCCACTGGCTCGGCCTGGAGTGGGATGAGGGTCCCGAGGTTGCCGGCCAGCCGGCACGCGGACCCTATGCCCCGTACCGCCAGATGGAGCGCCTCCCGCTCTACCGGGATGCCGCCGAACGGCTGCTCGCGCGGGACCTCGCCTACCCCTGCTACTGCACCCGGGACGAGCTGGACGCGGATCGGGCCGCGCAGGAGGCCGCGCACCAGCCGCCGCGGTACGTGGGTCGCTGCGCGAACCTGACCGCAGGGGAGCGGCGCGCCCGGGAGGCCGAGGGGCGGCGGCCCGCCATCCGCTTCCGGATCCCGCCGGGGACCGTCGCCTTCGACGACATCATCCGGGGCCGTGTCGAGATCGAAACCGACGCGCTGGGTGGCGACCTGGTGATCGTGCGCTCCGACGGAACGCCTTTGTACCACTTCACGGTGGTCGTAGACGATGCAGAGATGGCGATCACCCACGTCATCCGCGGCGAGGATCACCTGTCCAACACCCCCAAGCACATCCTGCTGTTCCGCGCGCTGGGCGCGGACGTGCCCGCCTTCGCGCACCTGCCGCTGATCCTGAACCCCGACCGCACCAAGATGAGCAAGCGCAAGTCGCAGACGGCGATCGCCGACTACCGCGGCGAGGGCTTCGTGCGCGAGGCGCTGGTCAACTTCCTCGCGCTGCTGGGGTGGGCCAGCGGCACCGAGGAGGAGATCTTCACGCTCGAGCAACTGGTGGAGCGGTTCGACCTGGCGCGCGTGCACTCCGGCGGGGCCATCTTCGATCGCGAGCGTCTGGAGTGGCTGAGCGGCCAGTGGATCCGCCGCCTGCCCACGGAGGACCTCGCCGAGCGGCTGGTGCCGTTCCTCTCCGCCGACCTTGCGGCGCGCGTGGCCGGCGGCGCCCGCGTGGTGCGTCAGCCGACCGTTGAAGACATGCGTCCGCTCATGCCGCTGGTGCAGGAACGGCTGCCGGTCCTGGGCGCCATCGGCGACCTGGTGGATTTCCTGTTCATCGATCCGATCGCGGTCGATCCGGCGCTGCTGGTGCCCAGGCACTGGGATGCGGGGACGGCGGTGGAGGGTCTCGAGGCGGCCCGGGACGTCATCGCTGCCCGGGGCCGCGTCAGCTTCGAGGCGGACGAGCTCGAGGGGCCGCTTCGCGAGCTGGCGCAGCAGCGCGGATGGAAGGCCGGCGACCTGTTCATGGCGATCCGGGTGGCAATCACCGGCCGGACCGCCACGCCGCCGCTGTTCGACACCATGGTCGCGCTGGGCCGTGCGCGAACGCTCGAGCGGCTGGACGCGGCCGCCGGGATGCTCCGGGAACGGCTGCCGACGGACTGACCGCGTGCGGGCGCCGGCGGGACCCCTGCCCGATGCGTGGTCGATACCGGCATGCCCAGGTGGCTGGCCACCACGATGACGGTCGCGGCCGCGGTCTCGGCGGCGAACCCGTGGACGGGATCCAGCTTCACCACCCGCTGGCCCATCGTCCGGATGATCCGCCAGCCTCCCGCCGCGGTCCCCAGCGAGATCGCGCCGGCCGCCAGCACCATGACCCAGATGGGGACCTTGAACACGGGCAGGATCCCGGCCGCCACGAGTGCCGCGGTCATGATCCCAATCGTCTTCTGGGCGCCGTTGGAGCCGTGGCTGAACGCCATATACGCGGCGGAAATCAGCTGGAGCCGGCGGAAACGCTCGTTGATCCGATGCGGATCTGCGCGCCGGAACACGTTGAGCAGCAGGACCATCACGAGGAACGCACCCGCCAGGCCGATGATCGGCGAACCCACCAGGGGCACGACGACCTTCGTCGCGATTGCGTCGACGTGCACGGCGGAGGCGCCCAGCGCCGCGAGCGTTGCCCCGAGCAGCCCGCCGATCAGCGCGTGGCTGCTCGAGCTGGGAAGTGCAAGCCGCCAGGTAAGCAGATTCCAGGCGATTCCGCCGATCAGTGCCGCCGCGATGACAACCTGGCCGTGGCCGCCGGTGGGCGTGGTGACGATGCCGC
>DAIDTV010000231.1:3142-3410 GCA_027457005.1 Chloroflexota bacterium | reverse complement strand
CAGCCGTGGCGCGTACCCTGCCCGGGACCAACGCGGGTTCGCTCGCGTCGAGCATCCTCCCTGGCACCCTCACCGCGAACCCGGGCGCAGGCATGAACTCGCTCGTGGCCGGCCCTGCGGCGGCCGCCATCCTCGCCGCTTACGTCCTGGCGACCAGTGCGGTGACGTGCCTCGTCATCGCGCGGCGCGACGTTCGCTGAGTGCCCGGGGAAGTGACAGCGTGGAAGGAACAGCGATCATGACTCCCGGAACGTACGCCTCGACCGCC
>DAIDTV010000231.1:0-3132 GCA_027457005.1 Chloroflexota bacterium | reverse complement strand
CCGGCCGGGGGGCGAGGCGTAGAGGCGCCCTGGTCGGGCTCGCAGCGCTCATCGCGCTTGCCTGCCTCGTGGCGAGCACCCTGCATTTCGGCGCCGTCTTCACGGTGGGATCCACGCGCATCGCGGAGCCACCGGTCCTGGCCGCCGCCATCGTCGAAGGGGCGATCGGGATCGTGATGATCGCCGTCGCCGCAGCCGCCCTGGCGCGTCGCGGCTGGGCGTGGAACGCCGCGATCGTCGGGTATCTCTTCGGCATCGGCGGCTTCGCGGTCGGAATCACGGCGCTCGTGCGGAGCCCGGGCCTGCGCACTGGGTTCAACGTCGCGGTCCACGCGGGCGTGCTCCCGCTCCTCGTCCTCGGTCTCGCGCTGACGCTGACCTCGGCGGGACGCGAGGCGCTGTCGGTGCGATAGTGGCGACCATGGCGGGCACCGACGGGAAGCTGACGCGCACGGCGGTTTCTGCAGCCGAGATCGATTCCCGGCAATCGCAGCAGGACGGCGCCAGCCGGGACACCGCCGGCCGGGCCGCCGAAGGCGGGCGCGTGATCGTAAACCCCGTCAGCGGAGAGCGGATCGTCGTCAGGCAGAGCGGCCGCGACACGGAGGGCCGGCTCCTCGCCTTCGATCTGTTCCTGCCACCGGGCGGACACGTTCCGGCCGGCCACGCCCATCCCGTGCAGCAGGAGCAGTTCACGCTCATCGAGGGGCGCATGCGGTTCCGGCTGGGCCGCCGCACCATCCTGGCCGGACCCGGGGACATCGTCGCCATCCCACCGGGGGCGTCGCACTGGTTCGGCAACGCCGGCCAGTCGGTCGCCCACGCTCGGGTGGAGGTGCGCCCGGCGCTGCGGATGGAGGAGTTCTTCGAGGCGACCGAGGAGATCGGGAGGGCCGGGCACATCCCCGGCACGAGACTGCCGCGCGTCTCGGACCTGGCACGCGTGATGCTCGAGTACCGCCAGGAGGTGGCCGCGCCGTACCTGCCCGCGCTCGTCTTCAGGGCACTTCTCGCGCCGTTTGCCTGGTTCGGGAACCGGCGCGCCCGGCGGCAGGCGGCCGACGAACCGGACCAATGACCGCGCGCCGCACGTCATTCCTCGGGGCCGCGGCGGTCGGGCTGCTGGCAGCTCCGCTCGTCTCGGAAGTACGGGTCCGGCGCATCGCGCAACCTCTCACGTACCGGTGGCGCACGCTCGAGATCGAGCCTCGCGGGCCGACGATGCTCGGGTTCAGCGCTAGGCCGCGACAGGCCGAGGCGTTCGGGCTCGACCCCTTCGACACTCTCCGGACCCTGCTCGAGCTCCCGTTCGGGATCGTGCGGCTGGGCGCCTACTGGAATCGCATGGAGCCGGCCGCCGGCGCGTTCGACACCACGGAACTCGACCTCCAGGTCGAGGCGGTGGAGCGCGCGGGACGGAAGATCGTCATCTGCGTGGGCGCCGTCAAGACGTTCGGGTATCCAGAATGCTTCATTCCCGGACACCACCTGGACCGCCCGATCCCGGAGGGCACCCTGGTCACCCGGCGGACACATCCCGCCCTGCTCGACGCGGCCACGGCACAGGTCCGGCGGGTGGTCGAGCGGTACCGTGGCCGCCCATCGGTCGTCGCATGGCAGGTCGAGCACGAGGCCGTGGACCCGCTCGGCATGGAGCACTCCTGGCGCCTGGGCACCGACTTCGTCGAGGACGAGGTGGCTGCCGTGCGGGCCTCCGATCCGACGCGACCCATCCTGCTGAACGGCTTCCTGCCCACGTCCCTGGCGGTTCGCGCCCAGCAGGCGTGGCGGACGCGCGACCAGGGCGATTCGCTCGCGCTCGCGCGGCGCGTAGCGGACATCGTCGGGCTGGACGTCTATCCGCGGCACGCCGTCGTCGGCGCCGGTGCGTGGAGCGTCTACCTGGAAGGCCGGCCACGCGCCTGGAACCTGCCGCGGGCGCAGTGGCCCTCGCAACAGGTGATGGTCACGGAGGGTCAGGCAGAGCCGTGGGAGACGTCCTCCAGGCCACCGGACCTGCATGAGCGGGTGAGCTACAGCTGCGGCCCCGACCGCGTCATCGAGAACTACTACAGCTGCATGCGAGCCGCTCGGCGGCGGGGAATCGAGTTGTCCGCGTACCTGTTCTGGGGCGCCGAGTACTGGGTTCGGCGCCTGCGCGACGGGGACCCGAGCTACATGGGGGCCGTCACGCGCGTGTTGGAGCATGGCTGATCCTGCAGCCGTCCCGCTCCCGGTCGAGCCGCAGTCCACGCGCGTCCGGGTGGCCGCGCTGGCGATCGAAGTCCGGGGCCTCGTCAAGCGCTACCCCCGAACGCAGGTCAACGCCGTGGACGGCGTGTCCTTCGACGTCCTCGAGGGGCAGCTGTTCTGCCTGCTCGGCCCGAACGGCGCCGGCAAGACGACCACGAGCTCGATCCTGGCGACGACGCTTGCCCCGACGTCGGGAAGCGTCCGCATCGCCGGGTTCGACGTCGGCGTGGAACAGTCGGACGTGAGGCGGCAGCTCGGGGCGGTCTTCCAGCAGCCGTCGCTCGACCTCAACCTCACGGTCGAGGAGAACATCCGCGTCCACGCGATCCTGTACGGCGTGTACCCGTGGCGGCCGGGCTATCGCTCGATGCCGGCTGCCTATCGCGACCACGTCCGGGAGCTGGCAGCCGTGCTCGGCCTGGCCGACCAGCTCGGCCGGCCGGTCCGAACGCTCTCAGGCGGCATGCGCAGACGCCTGGAGATCGTCCGGGCCCTCGTGCACCGGCCGCGGGTCCTGGTGCTCGATGAACCGACCGCCGGTCTCGATCCGGAGAGCCGCCGTGACCTGTGGGACCACCTCCGCGAGGTACGTGACCGCCACGCCATCACGATCGTGCTGACGACCCATTACCTCGAGGAAGCCGAGGAGGCGGATTCCCTGTGCGTGCTGTGGCAGGGACGGATCCTGGAACGGGGGACGCCGGCGGCAATCCGTGCGCGCCACGCGCGCAGCGAGATCGTCCTGGACGCCGCCGACCACGAGGGGCTTCGCCGGGAGCTTGCGGCGATGGGCATCGGGGCGGAGCCCGGGCGGCCGGTGCGGGTCTCGCTCGACGGACGGAGCGCCCAGGATGTCATCCGCGGCCTCGGCACCCGGCT
>DAIDTV010000230.1 GCA_027457005.1 Chloroflexota bacterium | reverse complement strand
GCGTCGCTGCCGGCGGTGACCCGCGACGGCGTGGAGATCACGCTGCTCGCGAACATCGGGACCCCCGAGGAGGCGCCCCGGGCCGTGGAGCTGGGCGCCCACGGCGTGGGCCTGTTCCGCACCGAGTTCCTGTTCCTCGAGCGCCCCACCGAGCCGTCCGAGGACGAGCAGGTCGCCGCCTACCGCGCCGCCGCCGAGGCGTTCTCCCCGTACCCGGTGACCATCCGGCTGCTCGACGTGGGTGGTGACAAGCCGATCCCGTATCTGCCGATGGCCCCCGAGGCCAACCCGTTCCTGGGCGTGCGCGCACTGCGGCTCGCCGCGACCCGACCCGGCATCTTCCTGGCGCAGCTGCGCGCGGCGATGCGCGCGGCACTGGCCGGGCCGGTCAAGGTGATGGCGCCCATGGTCGCGGACGCGGGTGATGCTGCGACGCTCCTGTCGCTCGCCGCGCAGGCGCGGGCGGAGCTGGAGGCCCGGGGCGAGCGGTACGCGCCGATCGACCTCGGGGTGATGCTCGAGATCCCGGGGGCCATCCTGGTGGGCGACAGCTACTTCCCGAGCCTCGCCTTCGCGAGCCTCGGCACCAACGATCTCCTGCAGTACACGCTCGCCGTGGACCGCGGCAACCCGGGCCTGGGCCGCTACCAGGACTCGCTCCATCCCGCGCTCCTGCGCCTGGTGCGCGAGGCGGTGGAGCGGGCCGGGCGCGCCGGGATCGAACTGTCGGTGTGCGGGGAGATGGCCGGCGACCCGGTCGCGGCGCTGGCCCTGGTCGGCGTGGGGATCCGCAAGCTCAGCATGGCGGCGAGCAGCCTCGCCCCGGTCCGGCGTGCGGTCCGGGCGACCGAAGAGGCGGAGCTCCGTGCGGCCGCAATGGCCGCACTCGACGACCCGTCGGCCGCGGCGGTGCGTGCGCGGTTCTCGGCGCTGCTGGGGGGTAGACTTGCCCGGTCATGACGACCCGCGAGGTGAGGGAGCAAGGATCCGTGACCGCCGATGACCTGCGTGCCAAGATCCGCGAGGTCCCCGACTTCCCGAAGCCCGGCATCCTCTTCTACGACATCACCACGCTGCTCAAGGACCGGACCGCCTTCAAGGACGCGATCGACCTGCTGGTCGCGCCGTACCGCGATCAGCGCATCGACGTGGTGGTCGGGATGGAGTCGCGCGGCTTCATCTTCAGCGCGCCGATGGCGTACACCCTCGGCGTTGGCTTCGTGCCGGTCCGCAAGCTCGGCAAGCTGCCCGCCGAGACCGTCAGCGTGGAGTACGCGCTGGAGTACGGCACCAACACGCTCGAGGTGCACCGGGACGCCATCGCGCCCGGGCAGCGCGTGCTGATCGTCGACGACCTGCTCGCCACGGGCGGGACCGTGAGCGGGACGATCGACCTGGTCCGCCGGCTGGGCGGAGAGGTCGTCTCGCTCGCGTTCCTGGTCGAGCTGCGGTTCCTCAAGGGCCGCGAGCGCCTGCGCGGGTACGACGTCCACAGCATCATCGAGTACTGACGGCGAGGCGCCGGCGGTGAGCGATCGGACGCCGGGCGACGCCCCGGACGACCGCGAGCCCGATCGACCTGAGGGCGCACCATCCGGCCAGCCCGGCCCGCCAGCCGTTCAGCCCGGCCCGCCAGCCGGCCAGCCGGCACCTGCCCCCGGGCAGGCGGCTCCGAGCCCGGCGCAGGCGGCGCAGCCCGTCGATCTCGGGCGTCGCAGCTTCTTCCGTTCGTTCAGCCGCGAGGCGATCCAGACCGCGGCCCAGCTCGTGGGGGCCGCGACTGCCCTCCAGCGCAGTTCGCTGGCGGCGACCAGCCAGCTCCTCGGCGGCGGCAGCGGCGCGCCCGCGGACCCGCTGGCCCAGCTGCTCGGCATGGACGATCCCGCGCCCCCGCCTCCCGCGGTCCAGTTCCGCAGCCCCTACCGGTACCTGGAAGGGCAGCTCACGATCGTGGACCAGCGCCGGCTCCCCGACGAGCTGGTCGAAGTCACGTGCCACACCGGCGCGGAGGTCGCGGCGTGCATCCGCGACCGGCTGGTACGCGGCGGGCCGGTGCTCGGGCAGGTCGCCGCGTACGGCCTCCTCGTCGCGGCCGAGCGCACCCGCGGCTCGAGCGAGTTCGTCCGCGCGGCAACCCTGCACGGCACGATCAACGCGCTGCGCTCCTCGCGGTCCGCGTCGCGCGCGATGGAGGCCGCGCTCGACCGCATGCTCGCCGCGTGGCAGGCGGTGGGCGAGCACGCGGCAGGCGACCTGGTCGCCAACGTGCTGCGGTCGGAGGCCGAAGCGATCGCGGACGAGACCATGCTCGACCTGGCCGCGCTGGGACGGGCCGGCGCGTCCGTCCTGCCGACGCCGTTCGAGCGTCACCTCGAGGTGCTGGTGCACGGGCCGGTCGGCGCGCTGGCCGGTGGCGCGCTCGGCACCGCGGTCGCCGTCGTCCTCGAGGTCCAGGTCCAGCAGCGCCCGGTCCACGTGTGGGTTCCCGAGGGACGCCCGGCGTTCCAGGGCGCCCGCATCACGGCGTTCGAGCTGGGCCGGCTGGACATCGGCCACACAGTGATCGCGGACGTGGCGGCCGCCGGCCTCATCGCCCGGGGCAGCGTGGACGCGATCCTGGTCGGCGCGGAGCGGATCGCCCGCAACGGCGACGTGTCCGCCGCGGTCGGGACCTATCCCATCGCGGCGGTGGCCGCACGGCACGGCGTCCCCCTGTACGTCTGCGCCCCGACCTCGACGATCGACCTGCGCGTCGGCGACGCCTGGGGCTTCATGACCGAGGAGGGCCCCGACGTGGAACTGGCCGACGTGAACGGGCGCCGGGTCCCACCGGCCGAGAGCCAGGTGCACAACCCGGTCCTGGACGTCACTCCGGCCGCGCTGGTCCGCGGGTTCGTCACCGAGATGGGCGTGATCGAGCCGCCGTTCGAGGAGACGCTGGCGCGCCGGCAGCCGCCGGTCGCGGGCGACGTGCGCGGGGAAGGGTCGTCCCCGGCCGGCGGAGGGGCCGCGGCACCCGAGCCTCCGGCCGCGCCCGGCGAGGTCGTCCCGGCGCCGGGTGCCACTGCCGAGGACGAGGACGGCTGGGGCCGGGAGGGTTCCACCGACGCCAGCCCGGATGCCGCCGCCGTCGGCCCGGACGCCGCCGGTTCGGGTCCTGCCGGTTCGGATCCGGCCGACGCGGACGCGCCGGAGGTGCAGTGATGGTGTCGCTCGCCCGGTCGCGGGTCCGCACGGGTGGCCTGGCGGTACGCTTCACGACCGACCGCGCGCTGCTGCGCTCGTTCCTGGAGCAGGACCGCCTCTTCGCTGCCTACGCATTGTGCGACCTGGACGACCAGGAGTTCTCGAGGACGCGCTGGGGCGTGGCGTACGAGGGCCTCACCCCGCGAGCGCTGGTGCTCGAGTACGCGGGCCTGGCGCCGCAGCC
>DAIDTV010000229.1:3198-3454 GCA_027457005.1 Chloroflexota bacterium | reverse complement strand
CCTCAAGATCGACGTGGGTCGATAGGTCCACCCGCGGCAGTGTCATTGACGCCGAGCCCTCCTCCATTCTGTGAGCAATCTGTGAGCAACTGGCCCCCCGGCTCGTCTCAACATGGCTGACGGGGGCATGATTCGTGCTCAAATCGTGGTGGGCGGTAGAGGACTCGAACCCCTGACATCCTCGGTGTAAGCGAGGCGCTCTGACCAGCTGAGCTAACCGCCCGTGAAACGAGGCGCGGGGGGGGGGGGGGGGGGG
>DAIDTV010000229.1:0-3188 GCA_027457005.1 Chloroflexota bacterium | reverse complement strand
GGCGCGGCGCCCGGTGGGCGCCGCGTCGGACTCAGTGTCGAGAGGGTGGTGCCCAGGCCGGGACTTGAACCCGGATGACTTGCGTCATACGCCCCTCAAACGTACGCGTATACCAATTCCGCCACCTGGGCACGAGCGCCGCGAGAACCGTCCGCCAGGGTGGTACCGAGGAAGGGAGTCGAACCCATACGCCCTTGCGGGCACTAGCTCCTGAAGCTAGCGCGTCTACCTATTCCGCCACCTCGGCCCGCTCCGGTCGGGCCGGTCACTGCCCGGCCGGCTTCGCGAGGCGCCATGTTAGCACATCCCAGAATCGCTCCCCGGGGTCCGACAGGAGCCTTGGCGCCGGTCCCTGGACCGTGTCGCGGACCACGTAGGGGTAGTCCGAGTACACCAGCGGCAGCATCGGCAGCTCCTGGGCCAGGTCCGCCTCGACCGCCGCCACCCGCGTCGCACGGGTCGCCTGCGGTGCGTAGGCGCGGGCCGCCTCGAGGAGCGGGTCGAGCTTGACCGACTGGAAGCCGCTCAGGTTCGATCCGCCCACCGCCGCCTGCGCGGACGCGAGCAGGGGGTACAGGTCGGCGTCCAGGCCCACGTTCAGGTCGACCACGGCCGCGTCGTACACGCCGGGCACCAGTTTCCGGTTGATGGCCTGGTCCGCGCTCATCACGGTGAACCTCGCCGGGAGCCCGATCGCCTTCCAGTCGGCCGCGATCTGCGTGGCGATCACGAAGTCGAGCGGGTTCGTGGCCGCATCCACCGTCAGCAGCTCGATCGTGACGGCTCCCTTGGCACCCGGCCGCAGCCATCCGGAGCCGGATCGCCGCCAGCCCGCCGCAACGAGCTCCTTCGCCGCCGCCTTCGGGTCGTAGGGCACCCGTCCCGCCGCCTTCGAGTCGAACGCCCAGGAGGACGGAGGCACCAGCGTGTCCGCCCGCACCCCGAGGCCGTCGAGCTCCGTCTTCACCAGGGCGTCCCGGTCGATCGCGAGCAGCAGTGCCCGCCGCACGTGGGGGTTCTGGAACAGGTTGTGACCGAACCGCAGATTGAGCATGACCGCCGTCAGGACCGTCCGCTGGTATGCCACCATGCGCGCACCGGGCAGCCCCGCCACCTGCGCCGCGACGTCCGGCGGGAGGCCGCCCGCAGCGTCGATCTGGCCCGCCCGGAACGCCGCCGCCAGTGCGCCCTGGTCGGGGAACGCCCGGACGTCGATCTGCTGGATGTCCGCGGGGAAGTTCCAGTCGAGGGGGTCCGGCGGGAGGGTGGCCGCCGGCGTCGATGTCACCGGGCCGGCCGTGCGCTCGAGGACGGCGCCCGTCGCATCGAGCGTCACGAGCCGGAACGGCCCCGCCCCGACTGGATGGAGCTCGAACGAGGTGCCACCCAGGTCCGTGATCGGCTGCCCGGCGAGGAGGTGGGCGGGAAGGATGGGGCTCCGCGCGGCGAGGGGGAAGTCGGCCACGGGGGTGGCGAGCGTGAACCGCACGTCGAGCCGATCCAGTACCTGTACCGTGACGCCCTCCCACGCGCCCGCCAGCGGCCCGTGATACCCGGAATCCTGGGTGGTGCGCACGGTGAACGCGACGTCGTCGGCCGTGACCGGTACGCCGTCCTGCCACGTCGCACCGGCACGCAGCCGGAATGTCCAGGTGCGGCCGTCCTTGCCGGCGGTCCAGCTCGATGCCAGGTCCGGGACCACGGTGCCGTCCGGCCCGAGCTGGGTGAGGCCGCTGAACAGGAGGGCGTCGACGTCGAGCTCAGGGCGCGTGGTGGCGAACAGCGGATCCAGGGTGGCGATCGTCCCGACGACCCCGTCGCGGAAGGTCCGAAGGGCGGGCGTCGCAACGGGAGCGGCGGTGCCGGCCGCAATCGCGGAGGTGTCCGCCGGGGCGGGGACCAGCACCATCGCGCCGGCGATGGCGACGAGCAGGGCCAGCGCCACGGCCACGACCACGTGGTCGCGGCGGGTCAGCGACCCTGCATGCAGCGGCACGGCCGGCCGCTCAGCCGACGAGGCGGAAGACCGTCAGCGAGAAGACGACGAACAGGACGGCCAGCAGGATCGTGAACTGGAAGAGCCGCTTCTCGATCCCGCGCCGGCTGCGGTACACGGCGGAGTCGCCGCCGAACGCCGACGACAGCCCCGCGCCGCGCGCCTGCAGCAGGACGGACGCCATCAGCCCGATGCTGACGACGATCTCCGCCAGGGCGAGGACAGGGTTCAAGGGAACGGGGACCTCCGGATGTGAACGGGTCGTGCGCTGGCGAAGAATAGCACAGCCCCCGCGCGGACCGCGGGTCCGCGGCCGACCGGCGGGCAGCGCAATAATGCCGCCATGGAAGCGAACTCGACCAGCACCACCATTTCGGACTCGTCACTGGCAGCCGGAGCGACCCATCGGGTCGTGCTCCTCCGGCACGGCGAGAGCACGTGGAACCGGGAGAACCTGTACACCGGATGGACCGACGTGGACCTGACCGACACGGGGGTTGCGGAAGCCCACGAGGCCGGGCGCCTGCTGCGCGACGGCGGCTACGTGTTCGACGTGGCGTTCACCTCCGTGCTCCGGCGCGCCATCCGCACGCTCTGGATCGCGCTCGACGAGCTCGACCTGATGTGGATTCCCGTCACCAAGTCGTGGCGCCTCAACGAGCGCCATTACGGTGCGCTGCAGGGCCTGAACAAGGCCCAGACCGCGCAGCAGTACGGCGACGAGCAGGTGCGCCTCTGGCGGCGGAGCTACGACGTGCCGCCTCCCCCGCTCGATCTCGACGACCCACGGTTTCCGGGGCGCGATCCGCGCTACGCGGACGTCGCCCCCGCGGACCTGCCGCGCTGCGAGGCGCTCAAGAACACGGTCGCGCGGTTCCTCCCCTACTGGCACGGGCAGATCGCGCCGGTGATCCGATCCGGGAAGCGGGTGCTGATCGTCGCGCACGGCAACAGCCTGCGGGCGCTGGTGAAGTACCTGGACCAGATGTCCGACGAGGCGATCGTCGGCCTCAACATCCCGACCGGGGTGCCGCTCGTGTACGACCTGGACGCCGACCTGCGACCGGTCGCACACTTCTACCTGGGAGACCCCGAGAAGGTCGCCGCGGCCGCCGCGGCCGTGGCGGCGCAGGGGACGGCCGGGCGCGGGGCCTGACGGGCGGCGGACGGCGCGATCGGGGCCGAGTTACGC
>DAIDTV010000228.1 GCA_027457005.1 Chloroflexota bacterium | reverse complement strand
CCGGTGGGCCGCCGGGCGATGGGTGCGGCGGGGGGCAGGCACCGCGGCTCCGCCCGTCTTCTCGAGCTCGGCGTCCTCCGCGCGTGCGGGGCCCGGGGACGGCAGCGTCTCGCCGGGGGTTGCCGGTGCCGGCTCGCGGCCCGCCTCCAGGGCGTCGAGGATCTGCAGGACGCGCGTGCCCCGCTCCAGGCTGTCGTCCAGCTCGAGATGCAGCTCCGGGATCCGTCGCAGGCGCAGCGTGCCGAGCTCGTGCCGCACGAACGGCATCGCCCGTGCCAGCGCCCGGAAGGTAGTCCGGCGCTCGTCGGGCTGGCCGATGATGGACACCCAGACCTTCGCGTGGCGCAGGTCCGGCGACGTCTCGACGCGGGTGACCGTGGCGAACCCGATGCGCGGGTCCTGGACCTCGCGCGCGACGATCCGGCTGATCTCCTCCTGGAGCAGCTGGTCGACGCGAGCCGTGCGCTCGGTCATGGGGCCCCCTTCGCGGTACGAGGCTGCGGACGCCGCGCTCAGGCGCTCACCGCTCGCGACACGGTCTGCTGGGTAAAGCACTCGATCACGTCACCCTCCTGCAGGTCGTGATGACCCGCCAGGCCGATGCCGCACTCGAAGCCCGCCGCCACCTCGCGAACGTCGTCCCGGAAGCGGCGCAGCGACTCGATCCGGTCGGTCGCGACCACGCGTCCGCTCCGGTAGACCCTCGCCCCGCCACGGACGATGCGCCCGTCGGTGACGTAGCAGCCGGCGACCACCTGTCCGCCACGCCCGACCTTGAAGACCTGGCGCACCTCCGCCCGGCCCTCGACCACCTCCACGACCTCCGGCTCGAGCATCCCCTTGAGGGCCGCCTCGATGTCGTCGGTCAGCTTGTAGATGATGTCGTAGATCCGGACGTCCACGCCCTCGGCCTCCGCGGTCCGGCGCGCCTGCGGGTCGAGCTTCGTGTTGAAGCCGACCACGATGGCGTCGGATGCGGACGCGAGCAGGATGTCGTTGTCGGTGATGTCGCCGGTGCCCTCGTGGATCACGTTGATCCGGACTTCGTCGGTGGACACCTGCTCGAGGGCGTGGGTGATCGCGCCGAGCGAGCCCTGGACGTCGGCCTTGATCACGATGCGCAGCTCGCGCGTCTGGCCGGCCTGGATCTGCCGGTAGAGATCCTCGAGCGTGGCACGTGCGCCGCCCTCGGCCTTCGCGCCGGCCTGGATCTTCCGCTGGTCGACGATCGCGCGGGCGGCGCGCTCGTCCGGGACGACCTGCATGATGTCGCCGGCCGCCGGGACCTCCGACAGTCCGAGCAGCACCACCGCCGACGCCGGGCCGGCCCTCGTGACGCGGGCGCCGATGCTGTTCTCCATGGCACGGACACGGCCGAACGTGGAGCCCACCACCGCGGTGTCGCCGATCTTCAGCGTGCCGGTCTGCACCAGGATCGTGGCCACCGGGCCGCGGCCCTTGTCCAGCTCGGCCTCCACCACCGTGCCGATGGCGGGCCGCTTCGGGTTCGCCTTCAGCTCCTGCAGGTCGGCCACCAGCAGGATCATCTCGAGCAGCTCGTCGATGCCGGTGCGCTGCTTCGCGCTGACCGGGACGAGCGGCGTGTCGCCACCGTACTCCTCGATCAGGACGCCGTGCTCGGTCAGCTCGTTCTTGACGCGGTCCGGGTTGGCGTCCGGCTTGTCGATCTTGTTGAGCGCCACGATGATCGGGACCCGGGCGGCCCTCGCGTGGTCGATCGCCTCGACCGTCTGGGGCATCACGCCGTCGTCCGCGGCGACCACCAGGATCGCGATGTCGGTCACCTTCGCGCCACGGGCCCGCATGGCGGTGAACGCCTCGTGGCCCGGCGTGTCGAGGAAGACGATGCGCTTCCCGTCCTTCACGACCTCGCTGGCGCCGATGTGCTGGGTGATGCCACCGCGCTCGCCGGCGGCCACGCTGGTGGCGCGGATGGCGTCGAGCAGGCTGGTCTTGCCATGGTCGACGTGGCCCATGACCGTGACGATCGGGGCGCGCGGGACCAGCTTGCTGGCGTCCTCCTCTTCCCAGAGCTGCTCCTTGGCGGCGGCTGCCGGCTGGACCTCCGCGGCCTCCTCGATCGCGCCGGGGACGGCGACGGCCTCCGCGACCTCGTAGCCGAGCTCCTCGGCGACCAGGCTGGCGGTGTCACGGTCGATGGACTGGTTGATCGTCGCGAAGATGCCGCTCTTGATGAGCTCGCGGATCACGTCCGCGGGGTTCACGGTGAGCAGTCCGGCGAGGTCCTGGACGCTGATGGTCGCGGGGATCTCGATCGCGCCGCGCTCGCTCGGTTCGACGACCTGGACGCCCGATCCGGTCGTCTGGTCCGGACGGCGCGGGGGCTTTCGGGGTCCGCGGCGTCCGCGGGTGCCGCTGCGGCTTCGTGCCACGGGTGCCTCCTTGGTCAGTCGAGCGAGCCGGCGTTGAGCCGGTCGCGAAGGGTTTCGGGGATGGGGACGCCGAGCGCCCGTTCCAGCGCGTGGCGGCGGACCGCCTCGGCGGCGCAGGTGCCGGAAGCGCACACGTACGCCCCGCGCCCGGGCACCCGCCCGGTCGGGTCGAACGCGACCTCGCCCCCCGGTGTGCGCACCACGCGCACGAGCTCCCGCTTCGCGCGCTCGGTCCGGCACGCGACGCAGGTGCGGGCCGGCTGGCGCCGCGGGCGCGGCCCGGCGGCGGCTACGGCGCCACCTCCTCGTTTCGAACGGTGCGCTTTCGCCGCGGCTTCGCCTCGGTCGGGGTACGGGCTGCGTCAGCGGTGGAGCCGTTGGCGTCAACCGGCGGAGCGGGCGGAGAACCGGGGGCGTCCGCGACCGGGTCGGCGGCGGAGAGTCCGGCGGATGTTGCCGGGTCGGCGGCAGCGGTGGGTGCCGGCTCGCCGACCAGGACCGCCTCAGCCTCCGCCGGCGGTGCGGCCGGCCCGGCCGGTGCGGGCTCTTCGGGCGCCGCCGGGTGGACAGTCGCCGGTGCCGGCCTGTCCTCGTCGGGCCGCGGCTGGTCGCTCCGGATGTCGATGCGCCAGCCCGTCAGCTTGGCCGCCAGCCGTGCGTTCTGGCCCTCCCGGCCGATCGCCAGCGAGAGCATCCGCTCGGGCACCGTCACGGTCGCGATGCGCGCGGTCTCGTCGATCGACACGCCCACCACCTGTGCCGGGCTCAGCGCGTTGGCCACGAACTGCGCCGGGTCCTCGGCCCAGGGGATCACGTCGATCTTCTCGCCGTTGAGCTCGGCCACCACGGCCTGCACGCGCCCCCCACGCTGCCCGACCGTCGCTCCGACCGGGTCGAGCCCCTCCTGGCGGCTGGCGACCGCGACCTTGGAGCGGCTGCCCGCCTCGCGCGCGATCGCCTTGATCTCGACCGTGCCGTTGTGGATCTCCGGTACCTCGAGCTCGAACAGGCGGCGCAGGAACCCCTTGTGGGTCCGGCTCACG
>DAIDTV010000227.1 GCA_027457005.1 Chloroflexota bacterium | reverse complement strand
ATCGGCACATGACAGACCAGCTGGCGGCGACGCAGAGGGGAGCGAACGATGGACGACCTGGTGGAGCACGTGCTGTCGGTGCTGTCGACGACGCCGGAGCGGTGGCACGCGCTGGCGGGCACGGTGCAGGGCGACCTGCTGGCGCGGGCCCCGGCGCCGGGCGAATGGTCGGCGGTCGACTGCCTGCGGCACCCGGTGGAGACCGAGCGCGAGGTGTTCCCGGTCCGGGTTCGGGCGTTCCTCGAGGGGCACGATTTCGCCGCCCACGACCCCGATGCGGCGGGGGCAAGGTCCGGCCCGGCAGATCCGGGCGAGCTGGTCGCGCAGTTCGAGGAGTTGCGGGCGCGGAGCCTGCAGATGCTCACCGGGCTCGAGACGGCGGACCTGCGCCGGAAGGCGCGCCACGCGGAGCTGGGCCCGGTGACGCTCGAGCAGATGCTCAACGAGTGGGCCGGGCACGACCTGATGCACACAGTGCAGGCGGAGCGCGCCCTGATGCAGCCGTTCATCGCCGGGAGCGGCCCGTGGCGTGGCTACTTCGCGGATCACGAGGCGAAGGGAACCGCCGGTGGATAGGCGGGGCGCAGGGCCGATCTCCCGGACGCCCCGTGCCGGCCGGTCGCTACACTTCCCGCATGGCCACAGCCACACCTGCCGACATCAAGCGCTACCGGGAGAACCTCCAGGGCGAGATCGACGGCACCGCCATCTATCTCGCCATGGCCGACGGCGAGAAGGACCCGCCGCTCAAGGAGCTGTACCGCCGGCTCGCCGAGACCGAGCAGCGGCACGGTGCCGTTTGGGAGCAGCGGCTGAAGGACGCCGGCGTCGACATCTCGCGCATGCGGCCATCCTGGCGCGCGCGGGTGCTCATGATCACCGCCCGGAGGCTGGGCGCGGGGGTGGTCGCGCCGACGGTGGCCGAGCAGGAGGGGCGCTCCCAGGGGATGTACGACGCCCAGCCGGAAGCCGCGGGGACCAGCCTGCCCCAGGACGAGCGGTCACACGCCCGGATCTTCCGCGAGCTGGCCGGTGGCAAGGGACTGGCCGGCGGGGAGCTGGCCCGGATCGAGGGCCGCCACCGTTCCACCGGCGGCAACGCGCTGCGGGCCGCGGTCCTGGGCGCGAGCGACGGTGTCCTCTCCAACACGAGCCTGATCATGGGCGTGGCCGGGGCCGCGGTCAGCAACGGGACGGTGGTGGTGGCGGGCCTGGCGGGCCTCCTGGCCGGCGCGTTCTCGATGGGGCTCGGCGAGTGGCTCTCGGTGCATAGCGCGCGCTAGCTGTACTCGCACCAGATCCGGGTCGAACGCGAGGAGCTCGAGGCGATCCCCGAGGAGGAGGAGGTCGAGCTCGCGCTGATCTACGAGTCCAAGGGCGTGCCCGAGGATCAGGCGCGCCGGATCGCGCAGCAGATCATCCAGGGCGATCCGCGCGTGGCACTCGACACGCTGTCGCGCGAGGAGCTGGGGATCGACCCGGACGAGCTGGGCGGGTCGGCCTACGAGGCGGCGTTCACGTCGTTCCTGCTGTTTGGGGGAGGGGCGCTGGTGCCGCTGCTGCCGTTCCTCGTGTCGAGCGGCGCGCCGGCCGTCATCGCGGCCCTGGTCCTGAGCGGCCTGGCACTGTTCGGAGTGGGCGCCGCGATCACCATCGTGACCGGCCAGAGCGCGCTGCGCTCCGGCCTGCGCCAGGTGGGGTTCGGGCTGGCCGCCGCGGTCGTGACGTTCGGCATCGGCCACCTGGTCGGCACGGTGGTCCGGTAGCCGGGTCGGGGCGTCAGTCGGGAAGCCCGCCAGATCAGTCGGGGCGGCCGCGAGATCAGTTGGTCCGGCCGCCAGATCACTCTGGACGGCCGCCAGATCGGCCGCACATGTCGCTGACGCACGTGGGCCGTGCACAAACGGTGCGCCCGGCCGCCGGCGCCGCTAACGAACGCCGGGCGAGCGTCAGCGGCAGGTTCGGCTGCAACTACCGCTATCGCACAAGGAGAGGGCAATACGCGGTGCCGGGATGATCGGCGGGCCGCTCACCCGGGCTGGCGACGCCTTCTGTGATCGGGGCCGGCAGGTTGTCCGGGGCCGGCGCCTGCCCCAGGAACGCCGTGCGGCCGCGTAAGGCTCTCGGGGTGTGCGTCAGCGGAGAACCGGGAATGCGGCGGGCGCGAATGCGGCGGGTGCGAGGTGGCCGCGATGGGGCGGCCGGATGCGGAGAACGGGAATGCGGCGGCCGCAATGCCGCGGCTGGCTGCGACGTGGCCGCGATGCAGAGGCGGAGACGTGGCCCGCCCGCGGCAGCCCGCGGCCGCGCTACGCCTGCGCGAGCGCGCGTCCGAAGATGTCGAGCGCCTCGCCGATCTCCGCGCTGGTCACGTTGAGCGGCGGGATCCAGCGGATCACGTTGTGGTCCGTGCCGCAGTTGAGCAGCAGCAGGCCGAGGTCCGCCGCCTTCGCCAGGACCCGGCTCGTGCGTGCCTCGTCGGGCGTCTTCGACTCCGGGTCCGTGACGAACTCGACGCCGATCATCAGCCCGTACCCGCGCACGTCGCCGATGCGCCCGTCGCGGGCCTGCAGCCGCTCGAGGCCGGCCCGCAGCTCGGCGCCCCTCGCCGCCGCGTTGGCCACCAGCCCCTCCTCGCGGATCGTCTTCAGGACCGCGAGCCCCGCCGCGCAGGACACGGGGTTGCCCCCGAACGTCGTCCCGTGCGCGCCCACGCCCCAGCGCTCCTGGAGCTCGCGCCTGGTCACGAGGGCCGAGAGCGGCAGCCCGTTGGCGATCGCCTTCGCCAGGCAGACCACGTCGGGCACCACCCCGCCGTGCTCGAATCCCCACATCCTGCCGGTGCGCCCGTAGCCGCACTGGATCTCGTCGGCCACCCAGAGGATCCCGTACTCGTCGCAGATCTGGCGCACGCCCTGCAGGAAGCTGGCGGGTGCCGGCCGGTATCCGCCCTCGCCCTGCTCGGCCTCGAGCACGAACGCCGCTACCGAGCGGCCCGGGATCTCGCTGGTCAGCAGGTCGCGCAGCGCGGCCAGCGCGCGACGGCTCGCCTCCTCCTCGCCGCCCATCCGGTACGCGTCCGGGAACGGCGCATGGTAGACGGACGGCAGCAGCGGCTCGTACCCGGAGCGGTAGTTGAGGTTCGTGCTGGTGAGCGCGACCGCCCCCATGGTCCGCACGTGGAAGCCGCCGCGGAACGCGACGACGCCGGGCCGGCCGGTCACGCGCCGGGCGAGCTTGATGGCGCCCTCGATCACCTCGGTGCCCGCGTTCGAGAAGAAGACCGTGTCGAGCGGGTCGGGGAGGGCGGCCGCGATCTCGGCGGCCAGGCGAGCGGTCGGCTCGGCGAAGCCCGCGCCGTTGATGTGGACCAGCGTGTCGACCTGGCGGTGGATCGCCTCGGTGACGGCGGGGTGCCCGTGGCCCAGCACGCTCGTCGCGATGCCGCAGACGAAGTCGAGGTA
>DAIDTV010000226.1 GCA_027457005.1 Chloroflexota bacterium | reverse complement strand
GGACAACCCACGCTCAACCGTCAGCTGCGCATGGGCATGTTCGCCGCTCTGGACCAGCGCATCGCCACCCGGTTCACCATCAAGGCCATGGACCTGGCCGAATCGGCCAACTACCTCCGCCACCACATCGCTCTGGCCGGACGGGCGGAGCCGCTCTTCGCCGATGCCGCCATCGCCCGGCTCCATCGGGTCTCGAACGGGCTCCCGAGAGCGCTCAACAATGCGGCCACCGCCGCCCTCATGGCCGCTGCCACCGACTCCAAGGACCTCGTGGACGACGCCTGCGCCAAGAAGGCAGCCGCCGAGCTCACCCGAGACTGATCAGCACGTGGCGGCGGCGTCTCCACCAAGCGCTGCCGTCACGGCTCCACGCAATCCTGCCGAATGATCACCATTCAGCGCCGCCGGCAACACCCGCACGCGCAGCTGTGGCTGACGCCCGGGCACACGAACGAGGACGCGTCGCTCATCGTGGAGGCGGACGATGGCGTCATCGGCGAAGAGCTGGTCGGATCGTCCCGCGAGCGCCAGGTGGTGGCGCAGGTAGGCCGTCGAGTCGCCGAGGTCCATGGGCCCGATGTGGTAGCGCACGGCGATCCGCTGGTCGAGGGCGGCGAACACCCCGAGGCGCAGCTGGCGTGCGAGGGAGGGCTGTCCCAGCAGGATCCCCGCGAACGGGCTGCGGCTGTCCATGTCGGAGTTGGTCAGCAGGCGCAGCTCCTCGAGCTGTTCCGGGGTGAGCAGGTGCGCCTCGTCGACCACGATCACGACCCGCCGGTGGCGCTCGGCCTCCTCCGCCTCGAGGAGCTCGGAGGTCTGGGCCATCACCTCGGCCTTGTGGAAGCGCGGCGTGCCGCCCAGGGCCCGGACGACGCTGACGTACAGCCCCCGGGTCCCGAAGGCCGGGTTGGCGATGTAGATGAGGGCGTGACGAGAGGGATCGAGGCTTGCCCGGGCCGCCCGCGCAGCGACCGTCTTGCCGGTCCCGACCTCGCCCGTGATCACGCCCAGCGCCGACTCGGCGATGCAGTGGCGGATGCGGGCGACGGCCTCCTCGTGGGGCTCCCGGGTGAACAGCTCCGACGGTGCGAGGCTCTTGCCGAACGGGCTGCGGGTGAAGCCGAAGTGGGTCTGCCAGGGGGCCCGCGGGCCGCTGCTCGTGATGGTGGCCATCAGAAGGGTTCTCCGTCGGCTGGTGCGCCGCGAACGGCGCGGTACGCGATCGGGGCGGCGGTCTCGGCCCCGTGGTCGGCGAGGACCTGGCCGAGATAGTCGATCCCGGTAGCCGTCGCGGGCGCGGGCGCGGACCCCGCTGGCGGCGGCGCCTGGCGGTGGACGTGGCGGGCGACCCGCCGCGGCTCAGCCCAGCCGTGGAGCTCGCCCCGCCACCAGACCTCGATCGCGAACAGGTCCTCGGGCCGGAACCTGAGCTCGACCGTGCGGCCGGCCAGAGCGGCATCCACCTCGTACTCGTTGCCCTCGAAGGACACGGTCGCGGTCCGGCTCACCCGCCGGTTCGCCGACCAGAGGAAGGCCATCCGCAGGACCTCGGGAATGGCGGGCCTCGCCTGGCGCGTGCTGTATCGCGCGAGCGGCGACTCGCCGGTCTCGGAGTGGACCCGGACGTTGAGGTACCGCTCGACCCAGGCCGAGAAGCGGTCGTTGAGCTCGTCGAGGCTCGCGATCCCGACCGTCGTCGCCTCGAGCAGGAAGCGCTCCCGGATGACCCGGTTGAGCCGCTCCTGCTTGCCCCGGCCCTGCGGTGCATAGGGCCTCGAGTGGATGAGCCGGATGCCCAGGATCGCGCAGCTCCGCGCGAGCTCGGCGCCGCTGTACGCGCTGCCGTTGTCGACGTAGAGCTCGGCTGGCAGCCCGCGCCGCAGGATCGCCGCGTGGAGCAGCTCCTGGCCCGCGCGCAGGGTCTCGTTCCCGGTCCAGCGCCCGGCGACCAGGAGCCGGCTGTGGTCGTCGACGAGCACGAACAGGCGGGCCCGCACGGATCCCGGTGCGCGGGGGTGGGGCACGAAGGGTCCCACGAGCACGTCGCCGATCCAGCGGTCGTTGGGGGCGTCGGCCTCGTACCGCCCGAACGTCCGGCCGTCCCGGAGCAGCTCGCCTCTTGTGAAGCCGCGCTTGTGGAACTGGTCGGCGAGCGTCCGCTCCGCGATCCGCACGCCGTGGCGGGTGCGGACGATCTCGCTGATGGCGGCGGCGCTCCGGGCCGGGGCCTCGAGGCGGAGCCGGATCGCCTCGTCGAGGAGGACGGGGTCCACCCTGGCCGAGCCGTGATCGGAGCGTGGCCGGTCGCGCAGGCCCGCGAGCCCCTCGGCCCGGTACCGGCGGATCCAGCGGTCGAGCGTGTTGCGGCTCACCCGCCGCGGTTCTCCCGAGGGTGCGGTGTGCTCGCCGGCGATGCGGCGGACCACCTGGCCGCGCTCGCGGCCACCGAGCCTGGGGTCGAGCGCCTCCGCGATCAGGTGGTATCGCCAGAGGGCGAGGGCTTCGGCGGGGTCGGCTGCCATGGGTCACCTCCAGTGGTGGGTGTCCCGGCCATCACAGGGGCAGCCGCCGCCGATGCCAAGGGCGAGCCCGTGTTGGGAGCGAGGAGGGTTCCGCCGGTGACGAGGGCGGCGACGCGCCAGGACCCGACCGGGCCGTGGCGGCGGATCCAGGCCGACGCGAGCGCCGCGACCGCGGCGGCGGCGCGCGGCCGTGGCGCGGTCGGCAGGTCGAAGCCCGACCAGCCGCGCTCGACCGCCGCCGCGAGGAGGATCCGGGCAAGGCCGGCGGCCACGCGACCGAAGCGCCGACACCAGTCGCGGACCGTCGTCTCGGGACGTTCCAGGGCCGCCGCGATCCGGCGCACGCCGAGGCCGATCACCGAGAGCTCGAGCGCTGCGCCGATCACGTCGACCGTGTCGTACCGGTGCGGCGTCACGAACCAGGGCAGCAGGGCATCGGTCCGCCCGCAGTCCCGGCAGCGCACGCGCGGCACGAAGACACGGACGAGTGCGTCAGCCCGCAGGTGGCGCTGATACCCGGACCAGGGTCCGGTCGGGCCGCCGCAGGCCGGGCAGCGCACCGCCGGCGCCCCGACGTCGCGGCCGCTCGCCGCGTACGTGCTGACGTCGAGCCGACAGGGCCATACGATCACCGACGGTGGACCTTCGCTCCACCACGACCCCCCGAGGGCCCGATACCCGCGGGGGGTCACTTGGTTTGTGCCGGTTCAGATCATCCCGCTGCGCGCCGCCTGCTGTCGACGTCTCCATTCAGCGCCGCCATCTTCAGCGGGTTCATGCCCACAGAGTCATGCCGTCAACAGCGTGACGGTGGTCACCCTCGTGGTCGGCCTGCCGCCATCGTCGACCGGCGGCGACATGTCGATCCGCTGACGGAACCGCCAGGCCCACCGCGTGATCGCGCGCTCCTCGCGCACGGTCCAGCGCGCGTCGGGATGGATCGCCA
>DAIDTV010000225.1 GCA_027457005.1 Chloroflexota bacterium | reverse complement strand
CCAGAGCGCGACAAAGGCACCCAGCCCGAAGACGTCCCCGTGGGCGAAGTTGATCAGCTCGATGATCCCGTAGACCATCGTGTAGCCCAGCGCGACCAGCGCGTAGATGGCGCCGATGGTCAGGAAGTTGGAGAACTGCTGGGGCCCGACCAGCAAGTACGCCACGACAAGGCTGACGGCGATCACCGCGAACAGCCTGAACTGACTCCCCTGGAGACGGGCCGGAAGGGGGATCGATCGTTGCATCTGCATCAGGCGGTTATCCGGTGCGGCCCTGCGGGCGTCTGAGAGCGGACGAGGGCCGGGGGAGCTGGACGCCCCCCCGGCCCTTCGAATCGATAGGCTATTGGCTGGCTGCCGGAGACGCCTGGCTGCTGCTGGCGCCGAAGTCCTGCTGCCGGACGAAGACCCAGTCGCCCTTTCCGCTGGCGGCCGTCATGTCCGTCTTGTAGAAGGAGATGATGTGCTGGCTCGTATCGCCGTTCGAGTCGAACGAGATCGTGCCCAGCTGGGTGACGAACTTGTTGGCCGGGTTGGTCGCGTACGCGCGGACTGCCTCGCGCAGTGCGGCCGGGGAGGTGGCCGTGGCGGCCACGTTCTTCAGCGCCTGGAGGATCACCTGGGTGCAGGCGTAGGCCGAGGCGCTGTATGCGCCCGGCTCCGCGCCGTAGGCGGCCTTGTACGCGTCCGAGAACGCGGTGGCGTTCGGGATGTCATGGGTGGCCGCGATGGTCCCGAAGGAGTTGGCGGCCGCGGGGTTGCCCGCGACCGTGATGAACGAGCCCTGCACGCCGCCGGGGCCGTCGACGATGCCGTCGCCGCCGCCGAAGGCCAGGGAGCCCATGCCGACCTGCGCCATCTGCTTGCGGAGCAGGCCGCCGCCGGTGGCGGTCACGCCGCCGAAGTACACGACGTCCGGGTTCTGGCTCTGGACCGCCGTCAGGAGCGGCGTGTAGTCAGTGGTCGTGGCGGGCGCGCCGTCGTGCTTGACGACCGTGCCGCCGAGCTTGGCGAACTGGGTCGCGAACACGTCGGCGAGGCCCTTGCCGTAGGTCTCGGTGTCGTCGACGACGTAGGCGCGGCGCTTGCCGAGGTCCGTGTAGGCGAACTCGGCACCGGCCAGGCCCTGGATGTCGTCGGTGGTCGCCACGCGGATGTAGTTGATCCGGTTCGGGAACGCCTTGCGGATGTCGAGCGCGCCGTACTGCGGCTTGGTCAGGCCCGGGTTGGTGTTGGCCGGGCTGCACTGCAGCAGGCCCGCCTGGTTCGTGATCGGGATCTCGGCCGCGCCGACGTTCGAGTTGAACGGTCCGACGATGCCGATGACGGACGGATCGGCGACCAGCGTCTGGACGTTGGTGGCGCCCTGCTGCGGGTTGTGCACGCCGTTGACCGCGTCGTCCTTGATGCTCAGCACGATGGTGTAGCCACCCACGCCACCGGCCTTGTTGGCCTGGTCGACCGCGAGCTGGATGCCCTTCTTGGTGGGATCGCCGTTGGCGAACTCGCCGCCCGAGAGGGGCAGGTCGACGCCGATGGTGATCGTCTTGCCGCTGGCCGCGGACGAGCCCGCGGGCGCTGCCGCGGCGGATCCCGCGGGGGCGGCCGGCGCGGTGGTGGCCGCGCTGCTACAGGCGCCGGTCACGACCACGGCCGCGACGGCGAGCGCGCCGATTCTCCTGGTCTGCATAGAAGTGCAGTCTCCTCCTCACAGCTGCTGCGCTTCCTGGATATGAACCAGCGGCGGCTGGCGGTGAAGCGGGACGGCGGCACGGTCGCGGGGGAAACGGGGATACTCCGGATGACGACATCCCCCGGTCGCCCCTCGCAACCGGATGAGTGCCAGCACCCCGGCAAACGACGACCGGGCCCACCAGGCATCGCTGCCACTCGCCGATGGGTTAGCGTATGATAGGCGCCGGCGTTTCAAATGCAAGAGACGGTCCGGAGCGCCCCGGGCGTGTGCGGTCTGGCTGAACGGCACGACCCCACCCGGTGCGGCGCGCTCGAGTAACGGAACCGGCTCGGCAGCGACCGGCGGCCTCGGCCGCCGCCGCGAGACGCCTGGCGACTTCCATCCGAGGTATCGCTCGCCAACGTGCAGTACCAGGTCCGCACCGCCCGGATCACCGACGTCGAACGCATCGTCGCGATGCTCGACGCGGTGACGGATCGTCCAGGCGCCGACCGCGTCCCGCTGGGGTCCGGCGATCTGCTACGGCAGCTCGTCGGCCTCCCGCACGCTGTCGTCCTGGTCGCCGAGTCCGGCCGCCAGCTCGCCGGCGCGGCCGTCCTGGCACTGCATCCCAGCGTGTCGCTGGGTGGCTTCGTGGGCACCGTCGACGTGCTTGTCGTCGATCCGGCCTCACCGGCCCAGGCCGTCCGGGAAGCGCTCGTGGATGAGCTGCTCAGGTCCGGGCGGAACAAGGGCTGCGTGGCCGTCGAGACGGCCCCCACGTCCGACCCGGCAGAGCGGGAACGCTGGGTCGACCGCGGCTTCGTCGAAGCCGGTCCCCGCATGGTCCGGAGCCTCGCGCGCGTCGGCGCGCCTCCGGCGTGATCCATCCACCGGCGCGTACATGCGCCGGCACCCGGCCCGCGGGAGCGGGACCGGAACCGAACAGGAGACTTGCGTGAGCAAGAACGTCGCCGTCTTTGTCGACGTGGCGAACATCTTCTACGCCGCCAAGGCAGCTGGCGTGGATATCGACTACGTCACGCTGCTGAAGTCGGCCAGCGCCGGACGAGATCTCGTCCGCGCATACGCCTACACGGGGCTCGACCCCGAGAACGAGAACCAGCGCCAGTTCCACGCCTTCCTCGCCCGCAACGGCTACCAGGTCGTCAGCAAGGACATCCGCAAGTACGGCGACGGCAAGGTCAAGGCGAACCTGGACATCGAGCTGGTCGTGGACCTGATGCGCACCTCGCGCAACCTGGACATCGCGGTGGTGGTCTCAGGCGACGGCGACTTCGCGCCGGCGATCCGCGCCGTGCAGCAGACCGGCGTCCGCGTCGAGGTCATCAGCTTCCGCGGCAACACCAGCTCCGACCTGATCGACGTCGCCGATGTCTTCACCGACATCACGCAGATCGCCCGGGTGGAGCGCTCGTCGCGCAGCGGTCGGCGGGTGGCTGCCGAGGACGACCTCTCGATGACCGAGGTGCCGGAGAAGCAGACCGAGGGTTACTCGGCGAGGCGGCACCGCGGGCGTCGTGGCGAGGAGCGCGAGGAGGGCCGGCGCGAGGATCGTCGCCCCGAGCGCAGGGAGCGACCGCCCCTCGTGGCCGCCGCGGCTTCGCCGGCCGGTGGCGTTCCGCTCGTGGTGCTGCCCGGCGAGAAGCTGAGCAAGGTGGCGGCCGTGGCTGCCCCGGCACCGGTGGACGAGCTCGAGCCGGCCGTTGCCCCCGAGGAGAGCGAGGTCACCGAGGGACCGGCCGGCGAGGCCCAGGCGCAGGAGGCCGGCCGGCGGCG
>DAIDTV010000224.1 GCA_027457005.1 Chloroflexota bacterium | reverse complement strand
CGTCTGCCCGTACGACGTGGGCACGTTCGGCAGCCGGTCGATGCCGGACGCCGGCGACTACCTGCGGGCGGCCGCGGCGCATGCCCGCCAGGTGCTGATCGGCATGGCGTCCGGCGAGCTGCGCATCGACGCCGCCGAGCTCGTCGTGTCGGACTGCAGCGTGCGGGCCCGCTCCGGGGAGCCGGCCATCGGCTTCGCCGAACTGCTGCACGGCGTGCGGCGGGTTGCGACGGCCCCCATCGACGCGGCCACCCTGGAGGTTTCGCGGAGCCGCCCGGCCGTGCCGGCCACGCGGGAGCGCGCGCCGCGCGAAGCCGTCACGGGCGACCGCCGCTACCTGGCCGACATGGACCGCCCGGACATGCTCCACGGGAAGGTGCTCCGGGCGCCTGCCTTCGGCTCGACACTCCGGTCGGTCGACCTGTCGGCGGCGCAGGCGATGCCCGGCGTCACCGTCGTGCACGATGGGTCGTTCGTGGGCGTCGTCGCGCCTTCGATGCCCGCGGCGGTGCGCGCCGTGCGGGCGATCCGTGCCGAGTGGGACCGCGCGCCCCAGCCGTCGGAGCCGGAGATCGTCGAGTACCTGCGGACGCACCGGGTGCCGGGCCAGGGCTGGGAGGGGCCGGTTCTCGAGGAATCCGGCGACGTGGAATCGGGGCTGGCCACGTCCGCCGTCCGCCTCGACGCCACCTACACGGCTGCCTACATCGCGCACGTGCCGCTGGAGACGCGGGGGGCGATCGCGGACTGGGACGGCGATCGGCTGACCGTCTGGACGGGAACCCAGCGGCCCTTCGGCGTGCGTGCGCAACTGGCCGGGGAACTCGGGATCCCCCAGGAGCGGGTCCGCGTGATCGTGCCTCACACGGGTGGGGGGTGGGGAGGCAAGCACAGCGGCGAGGCGGCGGTCGAGGCCGCCCGGCTCGCGCGGGTCGCCGGGCGGCCGGTCAAGGTGCGGTGGAGCCGCGAGGAAGAGACGACCTGGGCCTACTTCCGGCCCTTCGCGGTCATCGACGTGCGCAGCGGGACCACCGCCGGCGGGAGGCTGGCGGCCTGGGATTTCACGAACATCGACTCAGGGCCGAACGCGCTCGAGACGCCGTACGACGTCGCCGACCGGAGGGTGGCGTATCAGCCCGCGGCCTCGCCGCTCCGTGTCGGCTCGTACCGGGCGCTCGCGGCCACCGCCAACAACTTCGCCCGTGAATCGCACATGGACGAGATCGCGCACCTCGTGAGTGCCGATCCGCTCGAGTTCCGGCTCCGCCACCTCCGCGACGACCGGCTGGCGGCCGTGCTGCGCGCGGCCGCCGAGCGCGCGGGCTGGGGCCGGCCGGCGGCGGCCGGCCGTGGGCTGGGCCTGGCGTGCGGACGCGAGAAGTGGGCCCGCATCGCGACGGTGGCGGACGTCCGCGTGGACGCCGACGGCCGGTTCCAGCTGCTCCGCATCGTCACCGCGTACGAGTGCGGCCGTGTCGTGGACCCGCAGGGGCTGCTGAAGCAGGTCGAGGGTGCGACGGTCATGGGCCTGGGCGCTGCGCTGTTCGAGGCGGTCCACTTCGAGGATGGGCGCGTTCTCAACGCCAAGCTCTCGCAGTACCGGGTTCCCCGTTTCGCCGACGTGCCGCCGATCGAAGTGGTGCTGGTCGACCGCCCCGACATCCCCTCCGCGGGTGGCGGCGAGGTGCCCATCATCGCCATCGCGCCCGCCATCGCGAACGCGATCTTCGCGGCCACCGGCCGGCGCATCCGGGGCATGCCCCTCGTGCCGGACGGCATCGTGCGCTGAGGCACGCGGCCTGCTCGAAGCGGCAGGGCCGCCCGGCCCGCGTCGGCGGGACGACCGACTCTTCGGGACACCTCCCGCGGGTTATACTCTGGGGGAGTATAAACCCGGTGCCGTGACGTCGGCCTGACCCGACCCTGTGCGCCGGCAAGGGAGCGTCCGTTTGTCCGTCCAGTCGTCCGCCACGCGAATCGCCCCGGCAGAGCCGGCCGCCGAGCCGATCGAGGTCACCCTGCCGATCGAGGGGATGACGTGCGCGTCGTGCGTCAACCGGATCGAACGGTTCCTCAAGAAGACCGACGGCGTGCAGGAGGCCAGCGTCAACCTGGCCACCGAGCGCGCGACCATCCGGTTCCTGCCCAGCGTGACGGGACGGGCGGAACTGATCGGCGCGATCGAGGCGGCCGGGTACGAGGTCCGCGGCGGGGCCGCCGAAGGGGCGGGGGCGCCGGCTGCGGAGGCGGCGCTGGTCGACGAGCCCACCACCGAGGATCTCGAGCGCGCGCGGGAACGACACGAGCTGGGGGTCCAGTCGCTGGCGAGCCTGGTCGTCGCCGCCGGGATCATGCTGCTGATGTTCTGGCCCGGCCTGCCGTGGGCCATGGAGGACCTCAACAAGCTCGTCCTCTGGCCCGCCACCTTCATCCAGTTCTGGGCCGGCGCCCGCTTCTACCGCGCCGCGTGGCGCGCGTTGCGGCACGCCAGCGCGACCATGGACACGCTCGTCGCGGTCGGCACGAGCGCGGCCTGGGGCTACAGCGTCTTCGTGACGATGTACCCGGACGTGGTGCTGCGGGCCGGGATCCGCCCCGACACGTACTTCGACAGCTCCACCATCATCGTGGGGCTCATCCTGCTCGGACGCTGGCTGGAGGCGCGCGCCAAGGGCCAGACGGTGGGCGCGGTCAAGGCCCTGATCGGGCTCCAGGCGAAGTCCGCGCGCGTGGTTCGCGGGGAGGTCGAGGTCGACGTCCCCCTCGAGCAGGTCCAGGCGGGTGACCTGCTGCGCGTCCGGCCCGGCGAGAAGGTGCCGGTCGACGGCGTGGTCGTGAGCGGCGGGTCCGCGGTTGACGAGTCGATGCTGACCGGCGAGGCGATCCCGCTCGAGAAGCGCCCCGGCGACGAGGTGATCGGGGCCACCCTGAACACGACCGGCTCGTTCGTCTTCCGCGCGACCCGCGTCGGCCGCGACACGGCTCTCGCCCAGATCGTGCGGATGGTGCAGGCGGCGCAGGGTTCCAAGGCCCCGATCCAGCGGCTGGCGGACCAGATCAGCGCGTACTTCGTGCCGTTCGTGCTCGCCACCGGGGCGTTCACCTTCGCGCTCTGGATGCTCCTCGGGCCCGAACCCCGCCTGACGCTTGCGCTGACGGCGTTCATCGCGGTGGTGGTCATCGCCTGCCCGTGCGCCATGGGCCTGGCGACCCCCACGGCGATCATGGTCGGCACCGGCAAGGGCGCCGAGGCCGGTGTGCTGTTCCGCGGCGGCGAGGCGCTCGAGCAGGCGCACCGGGTGGACACGATCGTGCTCGACAAGACCGGCACGCTCACGCTCGGGAAGCCCGCCGTCACGTCGATCATCCCGGCGCGCGGAGTCACGGTGCGCGACCTGCTCGACCTGGCGGGATCGGTGCAGCGGACGTCCCAGCATCCCCTCGCGGCCGCCATCGTGGCCGCCGCCGATGGCGAAGGCGTCGGCAGGCGCGGCGTCGAATCGTTC
>DAIDTV010000223.1 GCA_027457005.1 Chloroflexota bacterium | reverse complement strand
AGCTCGCGGCCCGGAACGATCGCCGCGGGCACCTGCCCCGCCTCGTCCGCCGCGCGCAGCAGCGAACCCGGCTGCCGCGGCGCCTCCCCGGAGAGCGCGGGCAGGCGCTCGATCAGCGAGCGGAACTCGTATTCGCGAAACAGGCGCATGACCTCGTCGCGGTCGTAGTCGCCCATGCCCGCGTCGTCGAGGCGGAGCTCGATCGGCAGGTCGCGGTGGATCGTGACGAGCTCGCGCGAGGCGAGCACCTGGTCCCGATGCTCCGCCAGCTTGCCGCGCAGCGAGTCGGGTTTCACCTGGTCGAGACGCTCGTACACGGCATCGAGCGAGCCGAAGTCCTGGAGCAGCTTCGACGCCGTCTTCTCCCCCACGCCGGGGATCCCCGGAATGTTGTCGGTGGTGTCGCCCTTCAGCGCCTTGAAATCGATCATCTGCGCCGGGACCAGCCCGTAGCGCGCGAGCACCGTGGCCGGGTCGTACGTGACGGTCATCTGGACGCCGCCCCGGGTCGTCATCACGTGCGTGCGGTCCGTCACCAGCTGCAGCATGTCGAGGTCGCCCGACACGATGGTGGTCTGCAGCTCGCGCCCCTCCGCCTGCCTGCTGAGCGTGCCGATCACATCGTCCGCCTCGAACTCCTGCATCTCGTAGATCGGGATCCGGAACGCCTCGACCAGCTCGCGCACGCGCGGGAACTGGTCCCGCAGATCGTCCGGCATCTTCTGCCGCGTGGCCTTGTAGTCGGCGAATGCCTCGTGCCGGAAGGTGGGCCCCGACAGGTCGAAGGCACAGATCACGTAGTCCGGCTTCACGTCCTGGAAGCCGCGCAGCACGATCGACCAGAACCCGAACACGGCGTTGACGAGCAGGCCGCGGCTGGTGGTCAGGGGCGTGTTGATCAGCGCGAAGTAGCCCCGGTAGATGAGGCCGTTCGCGTCGAGCAGCATCAGGCGGTCCATGGGGACCTCGAATGAACGGGGGCGGACGCTCTCGATTGTAGACGGACGGACCCGTGCGCCTGTCCGCCCGCCTCCTCGCGCCGCTGCCTCGCGCGCCTCCTCGCGCTGCCACCTCGCCTCGGCTCCTCGCGCCGGCTCCGGGGAGCGATCCGCCGCGGCCGCCGCGCTGTCCCTGGTCCCGGCCCCCTTCCCGGTCGCGGTCCGCGGCGTTGCTGCATCTGCTTCCTGGCTCCCGCCCGTTTGCGGGCTCGGGGTTCTGTTGCGGGCTCGCCCCCTCGTTGCCAACTCGCGGTCCGCCAGATATGCGCCCGGGGAACGCGAGTCGATTTGGCCTCGTCAGGCATGAACCTCCCGGAGGTCTGGCGGCCCGCGGTGGATGCACGCGCTCACTCCGGCGCGGGTTCGTGCTCGCATCGACCGGCCGGCGGACGAGCGACGCCGGAGGCGACCCATTCCGCGTTCCACCCATGCACGAATGGCGGACGCGTGCGGCTGCCGGCGCGCAGACTGCGTATGCCGGAGCACGGCCGGACGGCAACGGCGGGCTGGTTGCCGTTTCCAGCGGGTTGCCGGGCATCTCGTGGTCACGCGCGCCGCGAGGTGAGCGATTGCCTACGCGGCGTGCCGCATCCGCAGCCGGATCAACCCGAACGCGAGCAGGCCGGCCACGGCCACCAGCAGCCATGCCTGCCACGCCTCGACGGGCGAACCGCCGGCCGGCACCGGACCGGTTGGCGGTGCCGCTCGGTTGAACGCCGCTCCCGGCTGCTCCGAGTGCCCCGCCACCGGGGCGACCGCGGCCGCCGGAGGGCTCGGCGCGCCCGCGGCAGAGGATCGATCGACCGCGGGCGGGAGACTCGATCCCGCAGCCGGTTCCGTGAGTGGACCCGCCGGCGCGGCCGCGGCGCTGGCTGCGGGCATCGCGGCCAGGCCGGCTGCGCTTGCCGCGGGAGCTGCTGCCGCTGCGGCGGGAGCAGCAGTGGGCACGGCTCCCGTGGTGGAGGCCGCCCCCCGGGGCCCGCTCACGGCCTGACCCACGGTCTTCAGCGTGGTGCCGCCCGACGAGAAACCCGGGATCCCGACCGGCGACGTGACCACGGCCATCACCAGCCCGATCGCGACGGCGGCCGCGGCGAGACGCTGCAGCGGCACCAGCGGGCCGGCCGCCCCGTCCACACCACCGAAAAGTCGAGAGAGCCAGCTCCGCACGCCCGAGCTGCGCAACCGGGCGGCCTCCTCCGGGGAGATCCGGAAGTCACGGGCGCGGGTCGGGACCGGCAGGTCGGCCGTCGCCCGGGAGATCGCCAGCAGGTCGGACGCCAGCAGCCGGCAGTCGGCGCAGCCAGACAGGAGTTCGCGCGCAGCATCGGCCTCCACGGCGGACACGTCGCCGCCCACGAACCTCGCGATCAACAGCTGGTCGTGGGCGGCGTGCTCGCCGGGATGGCCGGCAGGCAGGCCGCCCTGCGCGGCCTGGACGGGTCGCTCGCCGGCGCCGGTGGGATCGATCTTCACGGCCCTCCTGACGCCCTCAGTCCCGGAAGAGTTCCATGGAATCCTCCAGCAGCAGCCGCATCGCCAGGCGACCGCGGTGGATCCGTGACTTGACGGTGCCCAGCGATACCCCCGCGATCCGGGCGATCTCCGGGTAGTCGTACCCCTCGACGTCGAACAGCAGGATCGCCGTACGCTGGCCCTCGGTCAGCCCGGCGAGGGCCGTCGAGAGCGCCTGCGCCTGCGCCCGGCGGACCGCCTCGCGCTCCGGGTCCGCCGACGCTCCCGCGGGCGGCTCCCAGGGCTCGTCCTCGCGCTCCGGGTACGGCTCGCTCGGGCGCCGCTTGCGCAGCCGCAGCACGTCGGTCGAGGCATTGACCGCGATGCGCATGAGCCACGCGCGGAACGAATCGCCCCGGAAGGCATGCAGGTTCCGGTACGCGCGGATGAACGACTCCTGCACCGCGTCGTGGGCCGCCTCCACGTCCCCGGTGAGGCGGGTGGCCAGCGCCAGGAGATGGTCCTGGTAGTGGACGACCAGCTCGTTGAACGCGTCGAGGTCGCCCTGCCTCGTACGCTCGACCAGGCGGAGGTCGCGCTCGCGGGACGGATCGGCCGTCCGCTCGACGGACCGGGCGATCTCTTCCACGTTCGGCGGCCAGCCTCCTCCGGCGGCCGAGTCTAGCATGCGGCCCGACCCCGAAAGCTGACCCGGGGTGGACGCTCAGTGCCGGGCTGGCGGGCGGTTGTAGGCGCGCATCACCTCGACCAGGCGGTCGGGTGGAAGACGGTGCGCGGTGATCCCGTCGCGCCCGGTCAGGGTCCCGGCGCCCAGCAGCGCGTTCAGGATCGCTTCCTCGGTCGCCTCTATCGTCGCGTCGAAGATCGCCGTGATGTGGCCGTCCGACAGCATCGACAGGGGAAACCGCAGCGGCGTCGGCGTGCCCGCATCGGAGGCACGCAGTCGGTTGGCCGTGGAGAACGCGATGAACAGGTCACCGCTCGAGTGCTCCCCGGTCCCGCCCATGCGACCGATTCCCAGGGCCGGCCGCTGCGCCACTCGGGTG
>DAIDTV010000222.1:1448-3532 GCA_027457005.1 Chloroflexota bacterium | reverse complement strand
CGCGGCTAGGCTGCCTATCGCGGCCGGCAGGTCGCCGACTGGCTGTGGCGCCGCCACGCGGCCGACTTCGAGGAGATGCGCACGCTCCCCGGCCCGCTGCGGACGGCGCTCGCCGGGGACTTCCGTGCCGACACGCTCGACGATTCCGCGGTCCGCCCGGCAGACCGGGGACTGACCGAGAAGGCGCTGCATCGCCTCGCCGACGGGCAGCTCGTGGAATCCGTGCTGATGCGGTATCCCGGCCGACAGGGATACCGCGAGCGGGCCACCGTCTGCATCTCGAGCCAGGCCGGCTGCGCGGTCGGTTGCCCGTTCTGCGCCACCGGCGAGCTCGGCTTCGGCCGGGATCTCGATGCCGCGGAGATCGTGGACCAGGTCCGGTTCTGGGCGAGGCGGCTGGCTGTCTCGGGTATGCATGTCACGAACGTGGTCTTCATGGGCATGGGCGAGCCGCTGCTCAACCTCGACGCCGTGCTGGAAGCGGCCGCCGCTCTGACCGATCCGGCGCGCTTCGGACTCGGGGGCCGTCACGTCACCGTCAGCACGAGCGGCGTCACGCCCGGGATCGAGCGACTGACCGTGCTCCGGCCCTCCTGGACGCTGGCGGTGTCGCTCCACGCCGCGCGCCCGTCCCTTCGCGACGTGCTCGTCCCGCTCAACCGGCGCTACCCGGTCGAGGGCGTGGTGGAGGCGGCCTCCGCCTACGCGGACGCCACGGGTCGCCGGGTCAGCTACGAGTACGTGATGATCGACGGCCTCAACGACACTCCGGCCGACGCAGCGGCGGTCGCGACACTGCTTCGGGGCCGGCTGGCACACGTCAACCTGATCCCCATGAACCCCGTCGCGCACACCGCCTGGCTGCCCAGCAGGCCCGAACGCATCGAACCGTTTGCGGCCGTGCTGCGCGGCGCGGGGATCGCGACCACGATCCGCCGCACCCGGGGCGACGAGATCGGCGCCGCGTGCGGCCAGCTTGCCGCCGAGCGTGGCGGCATGCCGGCGCCGGCGACCGTTCGCCGCAGGCGCGAGCATCTCGAACGCGCGGGGGCGGCATCGCTCGCCGGCCGTCCAGGGTGAACAACGGTCGGGCGCGGCTCGCGGCCGGGATCCTGGAGGCGGACTTCGGGAACCTCTACCGCGTGGTCCGCAAGCTGGAACGGGCGGGGGCGGATCGCCTGCACCTCGACGTCATGGACGGCCACTTCGTCCCGAGCCTGACCTTCGGGGCCGACATCGTCCGGGCCCTGCGCCGTTTGACCCGGCTGCCGCTGGACGTGCACCTCCTGGTCGACCGGCCCTCGACGCTGGTGGAGGGGCTCATCGCCGCCGGGTCGGATTCCATCACGATGCACGTCGAGGCCCCCGAGCCGGCGGAGCGCATCCTGGAGGCCCTGGGGGCGGTCAGGCGCGCCGGGCTGGGTCCCGGGCTCGCGGTCAACCCGGCCACGCCGGTGGCGGCGCTCGCGCCGTTCCGCGAGGCGCTCGACATCGCCCTGGTCCTGATGGTGGACCCCGCGACCCCGGCCCAGCGGTTCCGCCGCGAGCTGGCCGGCAAGGTGGCGGACGCACGCGAGCTGTTTGCCGGCCGCCCGCACGGGTGGGAGGTGCACGTCGAGGGCGGGATCGGGCGCGAGAACGCCGACGTGGTCGGCGGCTTCGGCGCGGACATCCTGGTCGTCGGCTCGGCGCTCTTCGAGCGCGGCCACGACGTCGCGCGCGAGATACGCCTGGTCAAGGCGCTGGCCGACGAGGGCTGGACGCGGGAGATCGGCCGCGGGGAGCCGCCCATCCCGCGGGAGTCGTGGTCGGTGGTGGCGACGTTGCCCCACCCCGATGCGGACGAGCTCAGCCGCACCATGGAGCGGGCCGGCATCCCGACGCTCGTCCTGCGGACGGGCCCGTTCGTGCCGGGGGTGGATGCCGAACGCGTGGTGATGGTGCCGGCCTCCGCCGAGATCTTCGCGCGGAAGCGGTTCGGCCTCGGGTTCGCCGAGGAGGACGAGGCGCTGTGAACGCGCGACCCGCGCGGTCGTCCGACGGCGGGGCGGGCACGGCAGGCACGGCTGTCGCACCGGTACCCG
>DAIDTV010000222.1:0-1438 GCA_027457005.1 Chloroflexota bacterium | reverse complement strand
CCCGCGGTGGGTGCGACGGGCACGGTGGCCGCCCCGGTGCGCGCTCCGGGCGTCGCGTTGCCCGCGGGCGGCGACGCCCCGGGGTCGGTGGCGCTCGGCGAGCGCAACAACCGGATCCTGCTGATCGCGGTCGCGCTCTACGTGGCCATCCTGAGCTTCCTCATGATCGCGAAGGGGATCGGCGTCACGCCGGACGTCCTGCTCGTCGGGTTCGGGCTGGCGGCCGTGGTCCTGGGACGCGGCCGGCTCTTCTTCCGCGACTGGGTCCCGTTCATCGCGCTGTTCTTCGCCTACGAGCTGATGCGCGGGTACGCGGACGACTTCGGCATGGCGATCCACATCACCGACGTCATCGCGATCGACCGGATCATCGGGCTGGGGACGCTGCCCACCCAGTGGCTGCAGGGCTGGTTCCACCCGGCGACCGGCCCGGACCTGGTCGCCGTCGGCGCCACGATCGTGTACTTCCTGCACTTCCCGCTGCCGCTGGCGGTCGGGTTCCTGCTGTGGCTCAAGCGGCGGTCGCTCTACTACGACTTCGTGGCGGCCCTGATCTTGCTCTGCATCGCGGGTTTCGTGACCTTCCTGTTCGTGCCCGTCGCGCCTCCCTGGTACGCGGCCCAGCACGGCTTCCTGAACGGACCGAACGGCCAGCCGCTGATCCAGTACCTCAAGCCGGTGGGCTTCGACGAGCTCGCCTCCTGGCTCGGGTTCAACGGCCACTACCTGTACACGTACACGTTCTACGACATCGGGCCGAACCCGGTGGCCGCGTTCCCCTCGCTGCATGCCGGGTTCCCGTTCCTCGCGTTCCTGTTCGCGCTGCGGGGGTTCGGGCGCGTGGGCTGGCTCGTGCTCGGGTACTTCGCGCTGGTCGTGTTCTCGATCGTGTACCTCGGCGACCACTACGTGATCGATGCGATCGCCGGGGTCGCCTACGCGTCCGCCTCGTACGCCCTCGTGGCGCACGCGCCGACGTGGCTCCGCCGGGGGCTCGATCGCCTCCGCGATGATTCGCTGGCGCAACCGCGGACCGTCGGCACGCCCGGAGGCGCGGCGCTCGTCGAGCGCGCCCACGTCGCGTGGCGCAGCCTGGGGCTGGGCCTCGCGGCCGCGGGCGTCGGCGCGGTGGCGGCGGGCGTGCTGGCCGCGGGCGGCACGCCGGCGGGTTCGTTCGCGTACGCGATCCCGGCGGCGCTGGTGCTCCTGGGGGCGTCCGTGGCGGCCGCCGGCCTGTTCCGGCGCTGACCGATGCGCCTGCTGCTCCAGCGTGTCAGCCGCGCCGAGGTCCGCGTGGACGGCCGCGCGGTGGGGAGCATCGGCCTCGGCCTGGTGGCGCTCGTCTACAAGCTGGTGCACTTCGACCGCCCCGCGAACAGGAAGGGCGGGTCGACCCTCATCAAGCACGTCGAGCGTCCTCGTTACATGGCGCAGGTGC
>DAIDTV010000221.1 GCA_027457005.1 Chloroflexota bacterium | reverse complement strand
CATCACCGCCTACGACCCGCCGAACTCTTTCACGGACGTCCAGCTTCGTGGCCCCTACGCGCGCTGGGAGCACCGGCACACGTTCCGCGCCGACGGGGATGGGACGATCGTGGAGGACGACGTAACGTACGAGGTGCCGTTCGGCCGGCTGGGCGACCTGGTCGAGCCGCTGCTGGTCCGGCCCAGGCTCCGCGCCATCTTCGACCACCGCACCGCGGCCATCGCCCGGCTCCTGCCGGGACGGACGGCCAGGGAGGATGCCATGACGGTCGCAGTCGCCGGGGGCACCGGCTTCGTGGGGGGCGGGATCGTCGACGAGCTCGTGCGCCGCGGCGAGCACGTGGTGGTGCTCACGCATCGCCCGACCGCTGCCCGCGCCGCGCTGCCCGACTCCGTGGAGGTTCGGGCCGCCGACGTGAACGGCGACCCGGCCCAGCTGGACGCCGCACTGGCCGGCGTGGACGCCCTGGCGATCGCGCTGGCCTTCCCCAACGCGCCGATGGAGGACCCGGCCCGCGGCTGGACCTACGAGCACGTCGACGGGGACGGGACCGCCGCGCTGGCTGCGGCGGCCGCGCGCGCGGGCGTCAGGCGGCTGGTCTACATCTCGGGTGCCGGCGCCGCCGAGCACGCGGATCGCCACTGGTTCCGCGCCAAGTGGCGAGCGGAGCAGGCGGTCAGGTCGAGCGGGGTCACGTACACCATCATCCGACCCACCTGGATCTACGGCCCGGGCGACGTCTCACTGAACCGCTTCCTGGGGTTCGCGCGCTGGCTGCCGTTCGTGCCGCTGACCGGGTCCGGGAGCCAGCTCCTCGCGCCGGTCTTCATCGACGACGTGGGACGATTGGCGGCCGATTCGCTCCGGGAGCCGGCGGCGGCGGACCAGGTCTTCGAGCTCGGGGGACCGGAGACGTTCACCATGCGCCAGATCGTGGCCATCGCGCTGCAGGTGGCGGGCAGGCGACGCCCGATCCTTCCGGCTCCGTCGTCCCTGCTCCGGC
Source organism: Chloroflexota bacterium (assembly GCA_027457005.1). Classification (GTDB taxonomy): domain Bacteria; phylum Chloroflexota; class Limnocylindria; order Limnocylindrales; family CSP1-4; genus JAJYNJ01. The sequence goes on along the minus strand of DAIDTV010000221.1, from coordinate 2,571 downwards.
TCGGGGCGCACGTGATCCAGCACCTGCCGGGGCGCATGCTGACGCCCGACGGGGTCGACTTCGTGAACCAGCCGGCGACGGTCGACATCGGGCCACTGCTGGCGGCCATGCCGCGCCGGCTGACGCCGCTGCGCGAGGGCCTGGGCACGTACCTGGCTGCCGGTCGATCGGGGACGCGCCCGGCCATCCGGTGAGCGGCGCGCCCATCGCCATCGCCTGGTTCCGACGCGACCTGCGCCTGGACGACAACCAGGCACTCGCCTCGGCGCTGGCTGCCGCCACGCCCGCGGGGCAGGTGGTGCCGCTGTTCGTCCGTGATCCGGCGATCCTCGCGTCGTGGCGGGTGGGACGGCATCGCGCCGAGCGGCTCGACGCCGCCGTGGCTGCGCTCGACCTGGAGTTGCGCGCGCGGGGCGGTCGACTTGTGGTCCGCACGGGCCGCCCCGATGACGTGCTCCCGGCGCTCGCGCGGGAGACCGGCGCGCGCGAAGTGCACGCGAGCCGCGACTGCACCCCCTATGCGCGCCGCAGGGATCGTGCGGTGGCCGCGGCGCTCGGCCCGGGGGTGCCGCTCTGCCTGCATGCCGGGACGCTGCTGGTCGAGCCGGAGGCGATCGGTGAGCGCCGCATCTTCGCGCCGTTCCACCGGGCCTGGTTGGAGGCGCTCGGGTCTTCGGCGCTCCTCGGGCCCGTGCGTGCGCCCGGGCGGGTCGTGGTGCCGGCATCGGTGTCCTCCGAGCCGATCCCGGCCGTCGCGCCACGTGGCGAGGCGGCCGCCCTCGATACGATGGCTGCCTTCGCCGAGCGGGCCGACCGGTACGCGCGCGAGCGCGACGCGCTCGACGGCCGGACCGGGAGCAGGCTCTCGGCGGACCTGCACCTGGGCACGATCTCGCCGCGGCGCGTGCTGGAGGCGGTGAGCGAGCCATCGTTCGTGCGGCAGCTCGCCTGGCGCGACTGGGCCGCGCACCGGGCCTGGTTCGACCCGGCGTCGCTGGGGCGGACCGACCCGATCCGGGCCGACGATCTGGCAGGTGGCGATCCTGGCGATCTGCCGGCCCAGACCCGCGATCCGGCGCTCCCTGCCGCCTGGGCGGAGGGTCGGACCGGTTACCCGGCGGTGGACGCCGCGATGCGCCAGCTCGCCGAGACGGGGTGGATCTCGAACCGGGCCCGCATGATCGCCGCCAGCTTCCTGGTGAAGGACCTGCTGCTTGACTGGCGGCTGGGGCTCGACTGGTTCGAGCGGGCGCTGGTCGACGCCGACGTGGCCAGCAACGCGCTCAACTGGCGCTGGGTCGCCGGGGTCGGGCCGGACGCGTCACCCTGGTTCCGGATCATGAACCCGGTCCTGCAGGGTGAGCGGTTCGATCCGCACGGGCTCTGGGTGCGCCGTTGGGTGCCCGAGCTGCGCAACGTGCCCGACGCGTTCGTCCATCGCCCGTGGGACGCTCCCGCCGGTCCGCCGCACGGGCATCGCCCGCGCATCGTCGAGCATGCGCAGGCGCGCGCCCGTGCACTGGCCGCCTTTCGGTCCTCGGCCGGTGTTCGGTCCTCGCGCGCGGGCATGCGGCAGGGGCCGGACGCCGATCGGCAGGGGCCGGGCGTCGATCAGTAGAGCCGGCGCACCCCGCCCGACACGTGGAGCGTGAAGACCTCGTCGCCCATCGGCTCGTCGAGCGCGACCGACGTGGCCTCGGCGCGCCGCGTCACCTCGCCGCCCACGTGCTCCTCGAGCAGCAGCACCAGGCCGGTCGCCCGGTCGGCCCCCACGAGCAGCCAGCGGTCGGGCCGGTCCACCAGCACCTTGGCGCTCCGCGGGTGGTCGCAGCGGACCAGCGTCATCTCGCGGCCAGCGGCGCCCGTCGCGATGCCCGCCAGGGACAGGCGGCCGGTCGCGAGCACGTTGCGGCAGAACCAGTGCGGGTGCACGAAGGTGTCGGCGAGCGTGCCAGCGGGGAGCGGGGTGAGGGGACGGTAGACGCGCCCGAAGGTCGGGAGGTCCTCGTCGCTGTCTGCGCCGCGGGGGATCGGGAGGTGCGGTCGCGAGCGCACTACGTTCGCGTCGGCGTCCAGGTGCGTGACCGTGTCGCCGTTGATCACCCATGCGTGCCTGGCGGCACGGGTCTGCCCGTCCGTGTCGCCCACCACCACGCGGCTCGAGCCTGGATGCCGCACCCACACGTCCGATCGCGTGACCGTCTCCCCGCGCGCCCCGATCTGCCGGTCGAGGATCGCCATCCGGAGCGTGTCGAAGCGCTGTTCGGCGTCGCGCATGAAGCGGAACAGGGGGGCCACGTCGGTGAGGGTGGTGGGAGTCGAGGCGCCGCCGGCGGTGGCAGGGATTCGCGCGGCGCTCGCGGGAGCGATGCCCACGCCCACGCCGGGTGCGCGGCTTGCCATACGTTGTATGTCGGGGGTGACAGGCGCGACGGCCGGGACGGGCAGCTCGCTCATGGCCGGGGATCGTAGCAGAAGGGGCGCGGATGGCCGTTGGCCCGGACGGCGGCCCTCTGCTGGCCATGGCACGGTGCCTCGCCGGAGGATGGCGACGCGTTCACGCCACAAACA
>DAIDTV010000220.1 GCA_027457005.1 Chloroflexota bacterium | reverse complement strand
GCCCTGGGGGCGGCGATCACGCGTGCCAGCTCGGCACCCATGCCGAGCACGCCCCGGCTGCCGGGGGTCAGGATCTCGAAGTCCAGGTCGTCAAGACCGGCCACCCCGAAGGCTTCGCGCGCCTGGCGCAATGCCTCTTCGACCGTCTTGCCGGTGAACTCCTGGTACTCGCTGTTCATCGACGCCTCCCTCGCCGGCTCGTCCGGGCCCGCTCCCTGTTCGGTCGCACCGTCCCCGCCGCGCTGTCCTTCGGCGGGCGACGCGGGCCTGGCGGCTCGCCCGGTCCCGGCGCCGGTGGTTTCGGCGGGGGCGGGGCGAACCTCGGCGTGTGGCCGATCGCGAACGACGGTGTCCACCCGAACAGGGGGAAGAGCGACCCCCAGCCAGCGATCAGATACTGCTGCACGATCGAGAAGACCGTGGTGACGATCCAGTAGATGAAGAGCCCGGCCGGCAGGAACGAGCCGTACACGAGCGACAGAAGGGGGAGCAGCAGGAACGCCCGCTGCTGCGCCTGGGCCTGGGGATCACTGGTGCTCGGCATCATCATGCGCGTCTGCAGCAGCTGCAGGAGCGCCGAGACCAGGGCCAGCAGGCTGAAGCCGAAGCCGATGACCGGGACCTTGAAGAGGATCTCCGGTGTACTCGCGTCGAGGCCGCCCAGCCACCAGATGTGCGGCTGGATGCACGGCGCACCCGTGGCGGCCCCGGCCTGGCATGCGACGTTCAACACCCGGACCCCGACGACGTCGAGCATGGAGCTGATGTTCGGCGCGGTCAGTCCCGACGAGAACACCGAGTACATGGGCAGGAGCAGCACCATCGTCAGCACCGTCGGCAGGCACCCGGAGGCGGGGTTCACGCCCCGCTCCTTGTACAGCCGCATCTGCTCCTCGCTGACCTTCTGCCGGTCGCCCTTGTACTTCTGGGAGATCGCCTTGAGCTCCGGCTGCAGCATCTGCATCCGGCGCTGGGAGACGATCTGCGCGCGGTAGACGGGGACCAGCAGGAGCCTGATCAGCAGCGTGACCAGGACGATGGCGATGCCGATATCGCCGACGATGTTGTAGAAGAAGATCAGGACCAGGAAGATCGCCTGGAAGATGGGGGTGAACGCCCAGGCCAGGAGGCTGAACGGGTCGGCGCCGTTCGGCTGGGCCGGGCACAGGTTGGGGTGGCGCGTCGGCTCCGGCGTCTGCCCGGGCCGGAGGCTGGGCGCCGGCGTCGCGGCCGGGTTGGGGCACGGCGGCAGGGACGAGGCGGCGCCAACGACCCCCGCGGGCGAGGACGACGGGGCCGGGGTCGCCGCCGGGACTGCGCTCGGGACGGGCGTGGCGGCGAAGGCAAGCGGGTCGACCGAGAACAGCACAAGGAGCGCCAGCGCCGAGGCCACCGGCAACAGGGCGAGTCGGCGAATCGTCACCTCGTGGAGTGCTCCCTTCCCTGGCGCCTAGCGAACGGGGTCATAGCCACCCGGATTCCACGGGTGGCAGCGCGCGATGCGCCGGGCACCCATCCAGCTGCCCCGCAGGAGCCCGTACTTCGCGATGGCCTGCTCGGTGTAGCGCGAGCAGGTCGGTTCGAAGCGACAGGAGGAGGGAAGCCACGCGAACAGGATCCGGTAGAGCCTGATCGCCCCGATCCCCAGCGCCTTCATGCCCCGCTCCCCTCGGGTCGCAGGATGCCCGCCCGGCCGAACAGCCGCACGACCACGTCACGCAGCTCAGCGTAGCTCGCCGACACGCTCGCGGGGCGCGCCACGATCAGCACGTCCCAGCCGGGCGCGACGCGGGACGCGAGCGACCGCACGATCTCGCGGAGTCGTCTGCGGACGCGATTACGGACCACGGCCCCTCCCAGGCGGCGGCCGGTCGAGAAGGCGTACCGGGTGCGGTCCAGTTCGTTCCGCACCGTCCGCACGATCACGGGCGGGTGGGCCCGGATGGTCCCCTGCCGCTGGAGCGTCGCGAAATCCGCCGGCCGGCGGAGCGTCTCCAGCGGGATCGCCATCGCGATCCGGTGTATCAGACGGTCAGGCGCTGCCGGCCCCGTGCGCGCCGCGCGGCGAGCACGCGCCGCCCGCCGCGCGTCTTCATCCGTGCACGGAAGCCGTGCTCCTTGGCGCGGTGTCGCTTCTTGGGCTGGTAGGTCTGCTTCATCGGGCGCCATGGCTCCTTGGCAGGAAGAATCTTGCTGCGGCAGCAGGGCCGGATCCTGGCCCACCTGCCCTCGGTGGATACGGCGCGACGCGCCAGCGCCCATGGCGCAGCGACGCGTCTCGTGCCGGGGGATTATATGGACCCGCCGGAACGAGTGTCAAACCAGCCGGGCGAGGCCGGACGCGCCGGCGATGTTGAGCGAGGGTAGCGTGGATCACGTGGTAGGCCGGCCGTTCCAGCCCCAGGGCAGCGCCTCCGTCGAGGACTTCGCCCGCCTGGACATCCGGGTCGGGCGGATCGTGTCGGCCGAGCCGTTCCCGGAGGCAAGGCAGCCGGCCTACCGGCTCCGCATCGACTTCGGGCCGGGTGGGACACGGAGCTCGTCGGCCCAGCTCCCCGGCACGTACCCCGATCCGACGGCGCTCGTGGGACGTCTCGTGGTGGCCGTGGTGAACTTCCCGCCGCGACGGGTCGCCGGGTTCGTGAGCGAGGTCCTGGTGCTCGGCGCCCTGCCGGGCGCCGGCCGGATCCCGCTGCTCGCGGTCGACGAGGGCGCCAGCCCGGGCGACCCGGTCGGCTGACACGGGGCCCGGCGCGCTGGCCACGGCCGTGCATGCCAACCGCCGCGACCTGCCCGGATGATACTCCTGGGGGGTATATCGGTTTCGCATTGCGACCCCCCCGCGGCGGGTGCTAGGCTTTCCGGGCTCCCGCAGCCCACGGCGCGACAGGGGGGTCCGAGAGAGGCCCGCGGCGCCGGCCCACGGGGCGAGTGCGCGGCCTCTGCGGCGGTCGGCCCGTTCCACGCTGGCCGGCCAGAGCGGCGGTCGTCGCAGCGACGGCGAAGCGAACTGGATGGAGTCGAGCGAACGGCATGGACGCGAAGCAGGTCTGGCGCGCCGCCCTCGGTGAACTCCAGGTGTCGCTCTCCCCGGCCAACTACGAGACGTGGCTGCGCGACACCGCGCTCGTCTCGGTCGACGACCAGCGCTTCCGCGTGGCGGTCCCGAACGGGTTCGCCAAGGACTGGCTCGAGTCGCGCTACCGCTCCCTGATCAGCCAGACCCTGGCCCGCGTCGTGGGGTACAGCGTCCAGGTCGACTTCGAGGTCGTCTCCCAGCCTGCCGAGGCCGCCGAGGCCGTCGCCGCCCAGCCCGTCCGCGTGGAGCCCACCCGCGTGGGTGGCGAGGGCGGACCGACCAACCTGAACCCCCGGTACACCTTCGGCAACTTCATCGTGGGGTCGGCCAACCGCCTGGCGCATGCCGCCAGCCTGTCGGTCGCGGAGCGGCCCGGTCACGCGTACAACCCGCTGTTCCTGTACGGCGGGGTGGGGCTGGGCAAGACGCACCTGATGCACGCGATCGGAAACCAGGTGATCGCGCGGTTCCCCCGCAAGAAGGTCGTCTACGCGACCAGCGAGAAGTTCACCAACGAGTTCATCACC
>DAIDTV010000219.1 GCA_027457005.1 Chloroflexota bacterium | reverse complement strand
CGGTACAACCGCTCGCGTTCCGCGCGCCAGTACGCGTGGGCTGCCGGCGGATCCGTGGAGGCCAGGCGGCGGACTTCGGCGTACAGCTCGGCGATGCGGCGCCGCCAGTCGGCCAGTTCCAGCGGCTCCGACACGAGTGTCATCGCCGGAGTGTCGCACGGACGCGACTTGCGCCACACTGTCCGGGCACAGCAGCGCAGGGGGGAAGCCATGCATCGCCGAGTGAGCCGCCTCATCGACGCCCAGGAACGGTGGGCGAAGCCGGTCGGGCAGTGGAACCAGCGCTGGATCGCGGCGGCGTTCGCCGGCTTCCGGCCGCTCAAGGACTTACTGAACGGCGTGTGGCTCGGTCATCCCGTCCATCCGGCGGTGACCGACGTCCCGGTCGGGGCGCTCACGGCGGGGATGCTGCTGGACCTCACCGACCAGCGACGTGCGGCTGACGTCGTCACCGCGACAGGCGTTGCGGCCATGGTGGCCTCGGCCGCCACCGGCGCGGCGGACGCGGTCGACGCCCATGGTCGCTCCCAGGTCCAGGCGACCGTGCACGCCTCGATCATGGTCGGCAGCCTGGCCGCCTACCTTGCCTCACTCGCGGTGCGGGCCGCGCGCCCGTCCTCGCGACCACTGGCGGTGAGCCTCGCGCTGCTCGGATACGCCGGCATCGCCGCGGGCGCGTATGTCGGCGGGGAGCTGGTCTACGGATCAGGCAACATGGTCGACCGGCACGCCTGGCGCACCGGCGCCGCGAGATGGCGCCGCCTCGATGTCGACGAGGTGCCGGAAGGTGCGCCCATGCAGGCCAGGGCGGGCCAGGACACGCTCGTCCTGTACCGGACCGGCGACACGATCCATGCCCTCCACGACACCTGCGCGCACGCCGGCGGGCCGCTGAGCGCCGGCACCGTGATCGACGGGTGCATCGAGTGCCCGTGGCACGGGTCGCGGTTCCGTCTCAGCGACGGCCGCGTGGTGCGCGGGCCGGCGGTGTACGACCAGCCGGCCTACGAGGTGCGGGCCATCGATGGGGGAGGGCTGGAGGCGCGGCGGCTGCCCGCACCGCTGGACTGACGAGGTCAGCCGGGCGGGTGCATCAGCTCGCGGACCGCCCGGACGGGTGCGTCAGCTGGCCGGCGGCGTGGCGTTCGCGATGTCCGGCGACTGCCAGATGCTTGCCTTGGCCTTCTGTGCCGCGTACCAGTTGGTGAACGCCGCACCCTGCAGCGTGGTGAGCTGGGACGAGTCGACCGGCCGCGATTCCTTCTGGCTGATCTGGTACAGGTAGATCCCGTCGGTCTGGGTCTGCGGAGCGCTGACCTGCCCGACCTTCAGGCCGAACAGCACGCTCTCGATCGACTGCTGGAGCTGCAGCGGGGCCACCCAGCCCATGTCTCCACCGGCCACCGCGTCGGTGGCGTCCGAGTTCGCCTTCGCGATCGCGGAGAAGCTGGCGCCCGGCGCTGCGAGCTCCTTCTGGATCTCGGCGACGCGCTGCTGCGGCGCCGGCCGGCTGGCCACGAAGAGGATCACGTGGTAGCCGTACTGGGTCTTGACCGGCCCGATGATCTCGTCGGGGGTATGCGTGCCGGTGAAGAGCGGGGCCGAGAACTGGGGCACCATCGAGCCCTGCGTGAACCAGCCCAGATCGCCTCCGTTCGCGCCGGAGGTCGTGTCGTTGCTCTCCTTCTTGGCCAGGGTGGCGAACTCGGCGGCGCGCTTTGCCGGGTCGGTGATCGCCCGCAGCTGGTCCGCGGCGGCCTGGGCGAGCTTCTCGGCGGCGGCCCACGACGGATCGCTGGCCGGGATGGACGACGCGTTGTTCGGGTTGCCCTTGGGGCTGAACAGGATGTGCGAGGCCTTGACCTCGGGGCCGGTGATCGGGTTGCCCTGGGAGTCGCTGGTGGCGACCTCGATCTCCCAGGCGTGCACCTGGTCGATGTTGCCCGTGGTGGCCTGCTTGGTGATCGCGGTCTGCAGCTTCTGGGCGATCAGGTTGTACTGGATGGCGGTCCGGTACGCGTTGAGGTTCACGCCGGCCTGCTGGAGCTTCTGTGCGTAGTTCGGATCCGTCTTGGCGGGAACGATGTCGGTCACCTTGCCGATCCGGTAGGTGCCGTCCGAGCCCAGGATGACGCCGGTCATCCCGTTGAGCGGCAGCTTGAACAGCGCCGCGACCCAGGCCGGGTCCACGGGGTCGGTCGCGGTGATGTACCCGTAGTCACCGCCGCTCGTCGCGCTGGCGTCGGTGCTGTATTCCTTGGCCACCGTGGCAAACGGGGTGCCAGCGTTCAGCGCGGCCAGCGCGGCGTCCGCGTCGGCCTTTGCCTGTGCCTTCTGGGCGGCCGTGGGACCGGTCGACGCAGACGGCGACGGGGAGGCGCCCGGCTGGGCCGACGCGGCGGGGGCCGCAGAGGCGCCGGGGGCAGCAGACGCCGCGGGGCTCATCGACGGGGCCGGCGCGGCCGAGGCGGCGGGTGCGGCCGATGAGCCCGGGCTGGCCGTGGCGCCAGCCGACGAACCGGGAGAGGCCGATGCTCCGGCGGCGGCACTGGCGGACGGCGACGGGGTGGCCACCGCAGCCGGCATCGCGCCCGGCTGCACGAAGATCGCCAGGACCTTCCGCTGCTCCGGAGTGGTGGCCTCCTGCTTCAGCTCGTTGTCGATGTCTGCGGCGGTCACGGTGATTCCCATCTTGCCGGCCAGCTGCGTCTGCAGGATGCCATCGATCAGCTCGCTGGCGGCGTTCTGCGGAAGCGACTGCAGCTGCTGCTGGAGGTACTGCTGCTCCTGGGCCGCCGTCTGCTGGTCCACCGCGCCGGAGGCCACGGCCGACTGGAGGTTCGCCAGCACGGCATTGATCCGGTACTGGTCAACCGCCTCCTGCTGGGCCCACTGGTCCTTGCTGATGGAGACGCCGTTGACGGTCGCCACGGCCGCCAGGTGGTCGCCGTAGTAGATCGCCCCCAGCCCACCGGCCAGGATGGCGATGGCGACGACGATCACGCCGATGAAACCGAAGGTCACCAGGACCTGCTGCCGCTGCTCGTCGTCCATGGAGGAGCGGCGCTTTCGGTTGGGGGCGGCACGAGGGGTGCGGAAGGTCATGGTGTGCTCAGGATCCCTTTGGGGGGTGGGCGCCTCGGACGGCGCAGGCCACAAAGAGTAGCGCCTCGGGCGGGTTGGGCGCAGGGCCGAGGCGGCACGTGTCCGTCCCCGCGGTCCGCCCGAGACCACCGAGCGACGGTCTCAGGGTCGCTGGCTCCCTTCGTTGCCCCGGTCGCGGAGGAAGCGCTCGATGTCCGCGATGAGGTCATCCCCGGTCGGCTGGCGCTCCTCGTCCACGCGTGCCTCCAGCCTCGCCACGTGCGCGCGGGTGCTCTCGTCCGACGCCATCGCCAGGTCCAGGCGGGCGCGGATCTGGCGTGCCTCCTCGGGCAGGTCGCCGAGCTCGATCTCTGCCCCGAGATGGCGCCCCAGGACCCTGAGGAGCTCGATGGCGGCGGCGGGGGCCGGCCCGGTCACGTAGTGGGGCACCTGGGCGAAGTAGCCCACCGCGGGGATCCCCGCCGCCGTCACCGCCATCTCCAGCATCGACAGCGCCGCCGCCGGGACGCG
>DAIDTV010000218.1 GCA_027457005.1 Chloroflexota bacterium | reverse complement strand
GGAGCCGTAGCTCATCGCCCCGGTCTTGAACCGACGCACGATCGACTCGACCGGCTCGACCTCCTCGAGGGGGACCGGGCGACGCGCCGGCCGAAGATCCATCAGGCCGCGCAGCGTGCAGAGGTTGCGGGACTGGTCGTCGACGAGCCGCGAGTACTCCTTGAACACCGCGTAGTCGCCGGTCCGGCAGGCCTGCTGCAGCGTGTGGATGGTGAGCGGGTTGAACAGGTGCGACTCGCCATCCTCGCGGTACTGGTACTGGCCGCCCACGCCCAGCTGGCGGTGCACGATCGGGCGGTTCGGCGGGTACGCCCGGTCGTGGCGCAGGCCGACCTCCTTCGCGATCACCTCGATCCCCACCCCGCCGATGCGCGTCGGCGTCCACGTGAAGTACTCGTCGATGAAGTCCCGGTTGAGCCCGATCGCCTCGAAGACCTGGGCGCCGTGGTAGCTCTGGATCGACGAGATCCCCATCTTCGAGATGACCTTGACGATGCCCTTGTTGACGGCCTTCACGAAGCGCTGCTCCGCCAGCTCCGCGGGGCCCTCGATCATCCCCAGCCGGACCTGGTCGTGGATGGTCTCGAAGGCGAGGTAGGGGTTCACGGCGCTGGCGCCGTACCCGATCAGCAGCGCGAAGTGATGCACCTCGCGGGGCTCGCCGGACTCCAGCACCAGGCCCACGCGCGTGCGCGTCCCGGTGCGCAGCAGGTGGTGGTGGACCGCCGCGACCGCGAGCAGCGCCGGGATCGGGGCATCCTCCTCCCCGTGGCCGCGGTCGGAGAGCACGATGAGGTTGTGGCCCTCCGCGATCGCCTCGGACGCACGGTTGCGGACCGCCTCGATGGCCCGGCGCATCCCGGCGCCATTCTCCGCCACCGGGAAGAGGATCGGGAGCGTGATGGTCCGGAACGCGTGGGATCCGTTGGTCCCGTCGAGCTGCCGGATCTTCTCGATCTCCTCGTTGCGCAGGACCGGCGTGGGCAGCGCGAGCTGGTGCGCGGCGGCGGGACCCGGCTCGAGCAGGTTGTCCTCCGGCCCGATCGAGGTCTCCACCGCCATCACGATCTCCTCGCGGATCGCGTCGACCGGGGGGTTCGTGACCTGCGCGAAGAGCTGCTTGAAGTACCCGTAGAGGAGCTGCGGCCGGTCCGAGAGCACGGCCAGCGGCGTGTCATTGCCCATCGACCCGACCGGCTCGGCGCCCTCGGCCGCCATCGGGTTCACCAGCAGCCGGACGTCCTCGGCCGTGTAGCCGAACGTCTCCTGGCGGCGGAGCACGGTCTCGTGGTCGGGCTCGATCACGCCCGGCGGGGGCGGCAGGTCCGGGAGCCTGACCAGCCAGTCCCGGCACCAGGCGCCGTACGGGCGCTCGGACGCGACCGAGTGCTTGAGCTCGTCGTCGGAGACGATGCGCCCCTCTCCGGTGTCCACCAGGAACATGCGCCCCGGCTGGAGGCGCCCCTTGGCCACGACCTCTCCGGGCGGGATGTCCAGGACGCCCGCCTCGGACGCCATCACCACCCGGCCGTCGGCGGTCACGTAGTAGCGGGCGGGCCGGAGCCCGTTCCGGTCGAGCGTCGCGCCCACGCGCACCCCGTCGGTGAACGCGATGGAGGCGGGACCGTCCCAGGGCTCCACCAGGCAGGCGTGGTACTCGTAGAACGCGCGCTTCTCCGCGGGCATCGACGGGTGCCGGCTCCACGGCTCCGGGACCAGCATCATCATCGCGTGGGGGATCGACCGCCCGGAGAGGTAGAGCAGCTCCAGGACGTTGTCGAGCATCGCCGAGTCGGACCCGTCCGTGTCGATCGCCGGCAGGACCTTGCGCAGGTCGTCGCCGAACAGGGACGACCGGAACAGCGACTCCCGGGCACGGAACCAGTTCATGTTGCCGCGCAGCGTGTTGATCTCGCCGTTGTGCGAGATGTAGCGGTACGGGTGGGCCCGGCTCCACGACGGGAACGTGTTGGTCGAGAAGCGCGAATGGACCATGGCGATGGCGCTCTCGAAACCGGGGTCGTCCAGGTCCGGGTAGAAGTGCAGCAGCTGGGAGGCGTTGAGCATCCCCTTGTAGACGACCGTCCGGGCGCTGAACGACGGCACGTAGAAGTCGGCGCGGCCGGGGATCGATGATCGCGAGACGGCCTTCTCGACGAGCCTGCGGACCACGAAGAGCCGGCGCTCGAACGCGAGGTCATCGTCGGCACGGGCAGGGCGACGCACGAAGACCTGGCGGATCACGGGCTGGCTCGCCCTGGCGGTCTCCCCGAGGAGGCCGTTGGAGGTGGGCACGTCGCGCCAGCCCAGGATCTCGACCCCCTCGCCCGTGGCGGTCTGCTCGACGATCCGCTCGCAGGCGTCCCGGCCGGCCGGGTCCTGCGGCAGGAACAGCATGCCGACGCCGTACGCACCATCCCGGGGCAACTGGATGCCGGCCTCCGCGGCGGCGCGCCGCAGGAACGGACGGGGGAGCTGGACCGTGAGGCCGGCCCCGTCGCCGGAGTTCTTCTCCGACCCGGAGGCGCCGCGATGCTCGAGGTTCACCAGCACGGTCAGCGCATCGCGCACGATCCCGTGCGAGGCACGCCCCCGGATGTCGCACACGAACCCGAAACCGCAGGCGTCGTGTTCGAAGCTGGCGTCGTAGAGAGATGGCTCGCGCATGGACGCTCTCCGCGAAACGGGATCGCGCCGACCGTAACCGGAGGCGCGGCGGCGAGTCAGTGTCGGGTGGGTCGCAAGTGGGTGGCGGTCCGGGCCGGCCGGGTGGCGTTTCGGTCGCGGGGCCATCGGTCGGGTGCGCCGGCAGGCGTGTCGCTCATGGCCGGGGAGACAGGCTTACGGGAATACAGGTTACTGGTATACTGGGGCGCGTGAAGGTCACGGTGGATCTCGATGGCGATCTCTATCGGGCCGTGAAGGTCGAGGCAGCTCGCCTGGACCGGAGTGTTCGCGAGGTCCTGGGCGAGGCCCTATTGCGCTGGCTCGAGCTCCAGGAGGACGAAGAGGACCGCCGCTCGGCCGAGGCGGCTCTCGCCGAGTACGGCCGCGACGGTGGTACGGCGGCGGCCGAGCTGTTCGAACACCTGGCGGCCGAGACTCGAGCCCGCTACGGCAGCCCTGGCAGTGTCGCTGACGGCTGACGGGCCCTCCGGCTACCGGGTTGAGCTTGCCCCGGCCGCCCTGCGGGAGCTGCGCGGCATGCCGCCGGGAGATGCCGCGCGCCTGCGGGGCCCCATCCTCGCGCTCGCGCTCGACCCGCGCCCTCCCGGCGTTGTGAAGATCAGCGGGACCGAATTCGTGCGCCTGCGGGTTGGCACGCTGCGGATCGCGTACCTCGTGGACGACACCCAGCGGCTGGTCGTCGTGCTGAGGGCGGCGCGCCGGTCGGAGGCGACGTACCGCCGGCTGCGCTGAGAGCCGCGACGTCCGCTCACGCCCCCGGCCGGGTACGTGGCGCGGGGCTGGGTATCGCGCCGGGCATGGCACGGGGCGTCTGCGCATCGGACGGCGCCGAGGCACGGTAGTCTGCGCGCGATGTGGGGCGACGAGTCCCGCCGTGCCCTCGGGCGCTCATGGACGGAGACAGCATGGCAGAGTGGACCCAGCCGGAGCAGCGCGAACCAGGGCGGGATG
>DAIDTV010000217.1 GCA_027457005.1 Chloroflexota bacterium | reverse complement strand
GCATCACGCCGTCGGCCAGGTCACCGGCTGCGGCGGCGTGGCACCCTGCGCTAACGTCGCCTGGCCATGTCCGCCGCGCCAGGTCCGCCAGCCGAGCAGGATCACGGCACCGAAGCCGAACAGGCTCGCGACCGCGGTCACCAGCGGCACCACCGAGAACACGGCGAGGACAACCACGCCGAGGATGGCGGCCGCGTACGGGCGCTCGGCGACCCGCGCGGGGTTGAGATGGCCGATGATCCACTCGCCGATCCAGATCGCGGCCACCAGGTAGCCCACGAACGCCACCGTCGGCCACACCGCGAACAGGAAGACCAGCCCGATCGGGATCCCGACCACGGTCGCCATCAGCAACACGGCCAGCACCGGCGGCACGATCGCGCCGACGATTCCCATCGCCAGGGTCTGCGCCGGCTCCAGCCGGATCAGCTCCCCGGCGGCGCGCACCTGCCGGGAGGCGAGCGCGGCCAGCACCAGCGCGGCCAGCACCATGGCGAGCGCGAAGCCGATCGAGATCAGCAGCAGCGCCGGACCCAGGATGAAGCCGATTCCCACCAGCGAACTCGTCATGTCGCGCACGTCGCCCTGGACGCTGGCGTCGTCGATCTTCGCCACGGCCGAGTCGAGCGTGAGGACGTCACCCGTGACGGTGGTCCCCGGCCCGAGGGTGACGGGGCTGCGCACGGCCACCACGGTCTCCGCGCGCGCGCCGTTGAGAACGGCGGTGCCGTCGACGACGACCACGCTGTTGACCTCGCCGGCGACCGTCGCGGTGCCGTGGACCACCACGACCGCATCGACGTGCTGGCCGGCCGGGACCGACACGTCGCCGTTGAAGGCCATCAGCACCTTGCCGGTGTTGGGCAGGGGTTCTGCCGCGAGGACCGCGGGCACGAACGTGAACAGGACGAAGAACGCGGCCAGGACCGCGGCGAGACGACGCATGGAACCCTCCCGGCCGCCGGCTGCATTCGACAGACCGTCGCGGCCGAGTCGACCGTAGCCTCGCAGGGGCGGAGCTCGCGTCGTGCGCGCCGGTGATTCGTGTCACCCGTTCGGGCGATTTCGGAGCGCCTGAAGCCGCCGCTCCGCCTCGCCGGATTCGTGCGGCTGCTGTTGCCTGCCAGCCGGCTCTACCGGGAGCCGGCAAGCGGTCGTTGAATCACCTCGACGTGAACCATCCCGGCCTCGTCGCACGGCTGCGCCCACACCGACCCGACGCGCCATCGCTGGCGCCCGCCGTCGCGGCCCAGGCGGCCCGATGGCAGCAGCACCTCGGTCGCCTGTCGCTCGGGGTGATCCTCGTGGCTGCCGCGCTGGCGGTCGATGGGCTGGCGGTTGCCCCCGGTCGCCTCGATGTGGCCCTCCTGTCGGTCGCGGTCGCGGTCATGGCGACGGCACGCCTGGCCGGCTTCTGGGCCAGCCTCCTCACCGCGTTCGCGGCGGCCGTGCTCATCGACCTGCAGTGGCCGTATCCCGCCGGAACGGGAGCCGCCGACCGGCCGCTCGACCTTGCCGCGCTCTGCGCCTTCGCGCTGGTGGTGCTGCTGGGCGGCAGCGCCCTGGCGCGCAATCCCGCCCGCGCGGCTGGTTCGCCGGCAGCCCTGGGCGCGGCGCCTGCAGCAGACGGGCCTGCGGCACACGGACCTGCGGCGGGCCGTCATGTGGCGGAGCGCATCGCCGCCTCAATGCCCGCGGCGATCCCGTTGCCCGAGCCGCTCACCGCGCGCGAGACGGAGATCCTCGTGCTGGTGGCACGCGGGCTCTCCAACGACGAGATCGCGGGCCGGCTGGTGGTCTCTACCAACACGGTGAAGACGCACCTGTCGCATGCCTACGCCAAGCTCGGGGCGACCTCGCGCACAGGGGCCGTGGCACGGGCACGCGCCGCGGGCATCACCGGCGACGCCGAACTGTCGTCCCGCGGCTGAAGGGGTTCTCGCGGCGGCAGGGGACGAAATCTACACGCCGGGTGTCAGCGTGACCGGGTACGAGCGCACGTTCTCCCGGGTGCCGTCTCGCGCCGAGAGGTCGTAGACCGTGATCCGGCCGGGTTGCGCGCGGTCGACCCGGTACGCGATGGTCACGTCGAACGTGCCCCAGCAGCCGGTCCCGCACGAGGCCGAGACGTTCCGGCTCGCCAGCACGGTGCCACCGGCCGTCGCGACCTCGGCGACGAACTGGGCCTCGAAGACGTTCGCGATGCCGGAGACGCGGGCCGGGTTCGGGAGCGTCGCGCCCCAGGCCGGCCGATCCACGAAGATCGCCGGCAGGTAGTCACGGAAGTCGGCGCGCCCCGACGGCCCCGACAGCACGATCCCTTCGCTCGAGAACGTCGTCACCGGCCGGCCATCCAGCCGGAACGTCACGCCGGTCACGGTGGGGAACTGGGTCAGCGTGTAGACCACCTGGGCGAGGCGGCCGAACATGGAGGCCGAGCCACCGCCCGACTGGAACGCTCCCGACAGATCCACGACCGCCGTCCCACCGCCGACCGAGACGCCGAGCAGCGTGGTCCCCGGCGGGATCTCCGACCCGAGCGGGACCGAACCCCCCGCCTCTGCCGCCGTGGGGCCGGCGAGCAGGGCCGTCATGGCCGCCCGCGCCACCGCCACCGTCGCGGGCACCTCCCGCTGCACCGGGATCAGCCGATCGCCGTCGAAGAAGTAGACCTGCAAGCTCGTGGTGTCCGGGACCGGCGTCCCGGCTGCAGGTGACACCGCCGGGGGACCCGGCGCGGTGGCTGCCGCGCCGGACGCCGGCGGTGAGGGGAGCGGCGTGACGCTCGACGCAGGGGTCGGCACAGGCTGGCCCGACTGCAGGAGCGCGCTGGACGGAAGCGGGCCCGTGGCGTGGCCGGTCGGACCGCAGGCGGCGGCCGCGACCAGGACGATCGCAAGCATGGGAGCGAGCCACCCCGGCACGCGCGGCGCCATGCACCGATTCTGCGCTCCCCCGTCACGTGCCGAGTGCCCTGTCTGTAGCATCTGAATCCCGGAGCGGAGGCTCGCCATGGACACCTGGAAGTTCTACGACATCACCCATCGGGACCACGTCGTGTGCAACCCGACGAGCATCGCGAAGCTCGACGAGGTGATCGGACTGCTCGACCTCCCCGCGGACCCGCGGGTGCTCGACATCGGCAGCGGCAAGGGAGAGCCGCTGCTGCGACTCGCGGAGCGATTCGGCGGCGCCGGCGGCGCGGGCTTCCGGGGCGTGGGGGTCGATCCGTCGCCTTTCTTCATGCGGGAGCTCAGGGAGGCCGCCGCCCGGCGTGGGCCCGCGGCGCGGCGCGAGTTGCCCGAGATGCCGGGCGCCGACTACCCCGCGGCTTCGGCCAGCTTCGACCTGGGGGTCTGCCTGGGCGCCACCTGGGCGTTCGGCGGCTACGTGGGCACGCTGCGCGCTCTGGCAGCAGCCGTCCGGCCCGGCGGCCAGGTGCTGGTCGGGGAGCCGGTCTGGTGGCGCGAGCCCGAGCCGGCCTATCTCGAATCGTCCGGGATGGGGCGCGACGACTTCGGCACGCACGAGGAGAACGTCGAGGCCGGGGCCCGGGAGGGGCTCGTGCCCTTCCTCGCGCTGGTCAGCTCGGGCGACGACTGGGACCGGTACGAGACGCTCCAGTGGCGGGCCGCGGCCCCCACTGGAGCGTCTCGTAC
>DAIDTV010000216.1:3429-3669 GCA_027457005.1 Chloroflexota bacterium | reverse complement strand
GATGACCTACGGGTCGCCATCCGACCTGGACGACCTGCCCCGCTACCTCTCGGCGGTGCGGGGCGGGCGCGCGCCGGATCCCGACCTCCTCACCGAGTTCACCCGCCGCTACCGGCTGATCGGCGGCTCTCCGCTGGTGCGGATCACGGCCGAGCAGGCGGCCGCGCTGGAGGCTCGGCTGGGGTCCGGGTACCGCGTGGTGACCGGGATGCGCTTCTCGGAACCCTCGATCACCTCCGG
>DAIDTV010000216.1:0-3419 GCA_027457005.1 Chloroflexota bacterium | reverse complement strand
GTCCGCGAGGCCGGAGGTGATCGAGGGTTCCGAGAAGCGCATCCCGGTCACCACGCGGTACTCGGAGCTGATCATGGGCGGGTACCTCCGCGCGATCGGGGCCGCTCGCGCCGAGGTCGGGGCGGACGCGCCGCGGGTCGTGGTGGCGGGGGCCTGGCACCTGCAGCCGGCGTTCATCGCGGCGATTGCCGCCCGCATCCGCGAGGCGATCGGTCGGCTGCCGGAGCCGGAGCGCGGCGAGGTACCGGTCCTGCTCACGGCTCACAGTCTGCCGCGCCGCGTGGCCGAGCAGGAGCCCGGATACCTGCGCCAGCTCGACGAGACCGCGACGGCCGTGGCGCAGGCCGCGGGGCTGGAGCGCGCCCGGTGGCACTTCTGCTGGCAGAGCGCCGGGCACGAGCCGGGGGAGTGGATGACGCCCGACTTCGCGGACCTGGTCCCGCGCCTGCGGGCGGAGGGGCATCGCGCGGTGGTGGTGGCCCCCATCCAGTTCCTGGCCGACCACCTCGAGACGCTCTACGACGTGGCGATCGGGGCGCGGGAGCAGGCGGAGGCGGCCGGCATGGCGTTCGAGCAGATCCGCGCGCTGAACGCCGATCCGGGCCTGGTGGAGGCGCTGGCCGGCGTGGTGGCGGAAACGCTGCGCGACGGCCCGTCGGCGGGAGCGCCCGCCGAGGCACGCGGCTCCGCGACGGCCGCCTGCGGGCCGCGGCGGATCAGGCCGTTCGCCCGGCGGCGACCTCCTGGGGCAGGGTGAACCAGCGCAGCGCCTCGAAATCGGGCCCCTCGTCGAGCGGCACGGGCGCGCGGGACGGCGCCGGCGGATCGGCGAGGATCGCCCGCGCCTCGGCCAGGTATGCGGCGAGCCTTGACTCGGGCTCGCGGTGCCGGTGCGCCCGGTACGTCATGCGGCCGTCGTCGTACCGGACGTCGCGCAGGCTCAGGGGGGGCTCGGCGAGCCCGCCGGAGTGGCGCCAGAGCCCGCTGGCCGGGTCGAAGTCGTACAGCGGCAGCAGGCGCCAGCCGTCCGTCGCGACCAGGTCGACCGCCTCGAGGATGTACTCGAACACCGTCTCGCTGATGAAGTAGTTGAAGTTGACCCGTACCCACCCGGGCTTGATCCCCTCGCAGCCGCGGGCCACCTGCCGCTCGAACTCGCGCGACCGCTCGATGTCGATGCCCAGCAGCCGGTGCCCGTAGGGGCCCGCGCAGGAGCACCCGCCCCGCGCCTGGATCCCGAACAGGTCGTTGAGCAGCGCGACGACGAAGTTGTGGTGGAGATACCGCCCGCCGTGCCGCACCACGAACGACACGATCGAGAGGCGCTCGGCCTCGTGGCTGCCCAGCACCTCGATCGCCGCGTTGCGCTCCCACCGGGCGATGGCGCGCCGGATGAACGACGTCTCGCGCTCACGGATGGCGCCCGTGCCCACCGCCTGCTTGAGCTGGAACACCAGGCCCGCGCGGATCGACTCGACGATGGCCGGGGTGCCGCCCTCCTCGCGCCGCTCGATGTCGGCCAGGTACCGGTGCTCGAACTGGTTGACGTACTCGACGGTGCCGCCGCCCGGCACGGATGGCACGCGGTTGTGGAAGAGCTCCCGCCGCGCGACCAGGATGCCGGGCGTGCCGGGGCCGCCGATGAACTTGTGCGCCGAGATGAACACGGCATCCTTGTAGGCCAGCTCCCCGTCCGGTCCGCCGTCGCCGGTCATGCGGATCTCCACGTAGGGCGCCGCGGCCGCGTAGTCCCAGCAGGAGAGCGCGCCGTACCGGTGGAGCAGGATCGAGATGGCCCGCGCGTCGGAGATGATGCCGGTGACGTTGGACGCGGCGGAGAAGCTGCCGATCACCAGCGGCCGTCCGGCATGCGCGCGGAGCTCGCGCTCCAGCTGCGCCAGGTCGATCCGCCCGTCGTGGTCCTCGTGGACCGTCACGAGCTCGGCGATCGACTCGCGCCAGGGCAGCTCGTTCGAGTGGTGCTCGTACGGCCCGATCAGCACCACCGGCCGTTCCTCGGGCGGGATCGCGTCGCGCAGGTGGTACCGGTCGTCGAGGTCGGCGGGGATCCGCAGGTTCAGGACGTCGACCAGCCGGTTGACGGCCGCGGTGGACCCGGAGCCGCAGAACACCACCGCGTGCTCGTCCGTCCCCCCGACCGCGTCCCGGATGATCCGCCTGGCCTCCTCGCGGAAGCGCGTCGTCTGCAGGCCGGTCCCCGACGATTCGGAGTGCGTGTTCGCGTAGAGCGGGAGCACCGACTCGCGGATGTAGTCCTCGATGAAGGACAGCGAGCGGCCCGACGCGGTGTAGTCGGCATAGATGACGCGGCGGACCCCGAATGGCCCGGCAACCGCCTCGTCGTCGCCGATCACCGATGCGCGGATCGTCTCGATCAGCGACGCGGCGCCGCCCCCGGGGTGGTCGCCCCCCGCGCGATCTCCCGCGCCGGTCGGCCCGGCGGCGGTCGGCCCGCCGCCGCGTTCCCCGCCGGCCAGCTCCGCACGGAGCTCCGTGGCCAGCGCCTCGACCGAGACGGAGACCCGGTCCGCGTCCCCCAGGACCTCGGCCGGGTACGTGCCCTCCGGCGCCCAGACGAACATGCCCGCGCTGCGACCGGCGGCGATCCCCGGCGGCGTGTCCTCGACGACCAGACACCGCTCCGCGGGGGCGCCGAGGACCTCGGCGGCGCGCCGGAACAGGTCGGGCGCGGGCTTGGGGTGCGTGACCTGCTCCGCGCTGAAGATCCGGCCGTCGAACCGGCCGAGCAGCCCGGTGGCCCGCAGCGAGGCCTCGACTCGCGCCCGGGAGCCGTTCGAGGCGACGCAGTAGGGGATGCCCGCCCCGTCCAGGAAGTCGAGCAGCGCCGGGGCTCCGGGACACGGCGCGAGCTCGCGCTCGAAGGCCGCTGCCAGCCGCTCCGCATAGACCGCCTCGAACGACACTGGGAGCGCGTGCCCGGTGCGTGCCTCGATCACCGTGCGGACCCGGGCCACCGTGCCCCCCGTGAAGTCCCGCCGGCATTCGGCCGGCGTCGCCGGCACCCCGAAATCGCGGAGGACGGCGGCGAGCGTGGCGCTGGACAGGCCCTCGCTGTCCACCAGGACGCCGTCGTTGTCGAAGATCACGAGCTCGATCACGGGAAGGGGCACCCACGGCGCGCGGCCGTTCACGGGCGTGGGGTCGCCGGTCGCGGGTGTCGACACGTTGGTCACGGGCGTCTGCGGGCGTGTATCGCGAGGCTCACGGCGGGGTTCCTCCGCATGACGGGCCGGCCCTTGCCGTTCCCCGGGTATGGTGCCACTCCCGGACCGGGGGGACACGGCGCGGTCGGTGGGGTAGCCTGCGGTGCGTGAGCGACAGGACGAGCGCCGGGATCCTGCTCTACCGGGAGCGTGCGGGACTGCTCGAGGTCCTGC
>DAIDTV010000215.1 GCA_027457005.1 Chloroflexota bacterium | reverse complement strand
GGCCAACACGCGGCCCGCCGGGGCCGGGGCACGGGCGGCGGGCGATGCCAGGCCCCTCCGCGGCGAGGGGGAGCGTGAGGCGGCCCCGTCCGTGATCCGGACCCGTGCACTCACGAAGATGTATGGCGACATCCTCGCCGTGGACCATCTGAACCTCGACGTGCGTCCCGGTGAGGTGTTCGGGCTGCTCGGCCCGAACGGCGCGGGCAAGACCACCACGATCCTGATGCTGCTCGGCCTGTCCGAGCCGACCGATGGCCACGTGGAGGTGGCGGGCTACGACCCCACCCGGTTCCCCCTGGAGGTCAAGCGGCGCGTCGGCTACCTGCCCGATGAGGTCGGCTTCTACGGCAGCCTGACCGGGCGCCAGAACCTGCGCTATACGGCCCGCCTGAACCGCCTCGATGCGAGGACGACCGAGGAGCGGGTGGGCGACCTGCTCGCACAGGTCGGGCTGGCCGACGTGGGGGACCGGCCGGTGGACACGTACTCGCGCGGCATGCGACAGCGCCTGGGCCTCGCCGACGCGCTGGTCAAGGAGCCGTCGGTGGTGGTCCTCGATGAACCGACGACGGCGATCGATCCGGCCGGCGTCACCGAGGTGCTGGCGCTGATCCGCTCGATCGCGCGCGACCGGGGCGCGGCGGTGCTGCTCTCCAGCCACCTCCTCCACCAGGTCCAGCAGGTGTGCGACCGGGTCGCGATCTTCGTCTCGGGCAGGATCGTGGCACAGGGAACCATGCGGCGCCTGGCCGAGCAGATGGCGGGCGACACGCTGCAGGTGGAGATCGGGCTCGACGGGCCGGTCGACGCGTTCGAGCCTGCCCTCCGCGCGGTCCCCGGCGTGCACGAGGTGGTCCGCGACGAGCACGATCCGCGGATCGGGCGGGTCACCGGGGCCCGGTCGCGGCAGTCCCGGCTCGCCGGCGAGCTCGCGGGCCGCGGCCTGGGGGTCTGGCACCTGCGGCGGGTCGGCGACGACCTGGACGAGATCTACATGCGGTACTTCTCGAAGGAGGAGACCGGCAATGGCCGTGCAGCCTGACGCGTTGGATCCGGTGTCGCCCGAGGGCGGCGGTGCGCCTGAGACCGAAGGCATGGCCGCGACGCCTGCCGTGCCCGACGCGGCCGACATGGCTGCCGTGCCCGACGCCCCCGACGTGTCCGGGGGGGCCGGCGGCTTCCTCGAGCGATGGCGAGACAGGGCCGGCGGGCCGGGCGAGCGGCTCCCGAGCGGCGGCTGGCGGGTCATCGCCGACAAGGAGTTCGGCGACCACGTCCTGAGCATCCGTCTCTTCATCCTGATCGCCATCCTCGGCCTCGCCGCCGTGGCCGCGATCTACTCCACCACCACGTTCGTCCGCACCAACGCGCAGCAGGCGACCGGCTCGGCCGGACTGTTCGTGCTCCTGTTCAGCGCGCAGTCGCCCTCCTCGCAGATCCCCTCGTTCGCGACCCTGGTCGGCCTGCTGGGCCCGCTCCTGGGGATCGCCTTCGGGTTCGACGCGATCAACGGGGAGCGCTCCGAGCGGACACTTCCCCGCCTGGTCTCGCAGCCGATCCACCGCGACGACGTGATCAACGGCAAGTTCGTGGCGGGGATCGCGGCGATCGGGCTCGTGCTGGCGGCGATCACCGTGCTGGTGTCCGGGTTCGCGTTCTTCGAGCTGGGGATCGTCCCGAGCCCGGATGACGTGGCGCGCGTGGCGGCCTGGGTGGTGGTCACCGTCATCTACGTCGGGTTCTGGCTGGCGTTCGCGATGCTGTGCTCGGTGGTGCTGCGCCGCGCGGCGACCTCCGCGCTGGCCGCCATCTCGGTCTGGCTGGTGCTCACGCTGTTCGCCTCGCTCCTCACCGGGATCGCGGCCGACGCGCTGTCCCCGGTCCCGGCGAACCCCACGCTCGACCAGCAGGTGGCCAACGCGCAGCTGCAGCTCGACCTGTCGCGGATCTCCCCGGGTGAGCTGTACGGCGAGGCGACGGCCTACCTGCTCGATCCGAGCGTGCAGACGGTGGGGATCATCCTGCCGTCGCAGCAGAGCTCCGCCGCGCTGCCGTCCATCCTCCCGGTCGAGCAGAGCCTGTTGCTCGGCTGGCCGCAGGGCGTGGCGCTCGTGGCGCTCACGGTGCTCTGCTTCGGCCTCGGGTACGTCGCGTTCATGCGCCAGGAGGTCCGCGCCTGACGACCCGGCGTCACGCCCCCAGCAGCTGACGCACCTCGTGGGCGATCTGCACGTCCTCGCGGGCGGCGATCACCAGCGTGGCCACGAAGGACCCGGGGGCCGAGACGTCGCGGTCGCCCGTTCCCGCCCGGTTGGCGTCCCGGTCGATCGCGACGCCCAGGAAGCCCAGCCCGTCGGCCGCGCGCTCCCGGACCAGTGGTGCGTTCTCGCCGACCCCGCCGGTGAACACGAGCGTGTCCAGCCCGTCCATCGCCGCGGCCATGGCCGCGACCATCGCCCGGAGTCGGTGCAGGTAGACGCCCAGCGCCATCGTCGCGTCCGGGTCGCCCGCCTCCTCCCGCGCCAGGATCGCCCGCATGTCGGCCGTCCCGGTGAGCCCGAGCAGCCCGGACCGGTGCTCGAGCGCGGCGGCGAGCTCGGCCGGTGGCAGGCCCACGTGCTCCTCCAGCCACAGGACGAGCCCGGGATCCACGGACCCGGAGCGCGTGGCCATGACCAGGCCCTCGAGCGGCGTGAAACCCATCGTCGTGTCCACGGAGCGACCGCCACGAACCGCCGCCAGGGAAGCGCCGGCCCCGAGGTGGCAGGTCACGATGCGCAGCTCCTCGACGGGCCTCCCCAGCAGCTCCGCGGCCCGCCGCGACGCATACGCGTGGGAGAGGCCGTGGAACCCGTACCGCCGCAGGTCCCAGCGCTCGCGCCACTCTCGGGGCAGCGCGTACGTGGCCGCCTCCGGCGGGATCTCCGCGTGGAAGGCGGTATCGAAGCAGGCCACCGCGGGCACGTCCGGGAGCGCCGCGGAGACCACGTCGAGCGCGGCGAGGGACTTGGGCTGGTGGAGCGGCGCGAGGTCGGTGAGCGCCTCCAGCCGGGCACGGACCCCGGCGTCGATCCGCACCGGCGTCGAATAGACGCGGCCACCGTGCACGATCCGGTGCCCGACCGCATCGACCGGCCCGAACGATGCCAGCGCGGGTCCGACGGCGGCATCGTCGGCGTGACCGCGCGGGGCGGGCAGGTCGGCCGCGGCCACCGTCCGGTCCGCCTCGTCCAGCACGCGGAGCTTCAGGCTGCTGGAGCCCGCGTTGACGACCAGCACGCGCATGGGTTGCGCCTCCCTCCGGTCCGTTCGGGGTCGTCCAGCGTCCGTCCGGCGCGGCTCGGACGCCGCCCGCTCAGTACGGCCAGGTCCAGTCCCGGATCTCGGGCATGTCGTCGCCCTCCGTCCGCGTGTACGCCCGTTCCTCGAGTCGGCGGTCGGCCATCAGCTGGCGCACGTGCCCGGCGCGCGACGCCAGGCCCGGCACCCGGTCGATCACGTCCATCACCAGGTGGAAGCGGTCCAGGTCGTTGAGCATCACCATGTCGAACGGCGTGGTGGTGGTGCCCGCTTCGTTGTAGCCGCACACGTGGATGTTCGCGTGGGTGCGGCGCCGGAAAGTCAGCCGGTGGATCAACCAGGGGTAGCCGTGGTGGGCGAAGACGACCGGGCGGTCAACG
>DAIDTV010000214.1 GCA_027457005.1 Chloroflexota bacterium | reverse complement strand
CTCGTGGGGGACGGGTATGCCGGGACGATGGCGTGGGCGCCAGGCCGGGACGATGGTGGGGGCGCCAGGCCGGCCTTTCGGGTGCGGACCTGCCGACCCTCAGGCGCGGAACACCGCGAGCAGAGCCACGCCCACGGCAATGGCTCCGACTCCCGCGACCTGGATGCGGCTGAGCCGCTCGCGGAACAGCACCCAGGCGGCGACGGCGTCGATGGCCGCGAACTCGGAGCCCAGCACGGATGCGATGGCGATCCCGTGCTCGGACGCGACGGTGAAGATGGCGAAACCCACCACCTCCATGACACCCGACAGCGTGACAAACGGCGCCGCACGCCTGGTGAGTCGCAGGTTGCGCGTGAACAGCAGCGGCAGCGCGATGAACACGAACCCGACGAGACGCGCCGGGAGGACGACCCAGGCGATCGGGAGGTCGGCGCTGACCTGTCCTGCCGAGAACAGCACGGTCCCGAACGCGAGGGCGGCGCCAAACCCGAACATTGCGGGCACCAGCCGCGCCGTGCGTTCGCCCTCCGTCGGTTTCGACGACGGATCGAGCCCGGCCGCGAGAACGATGCCGCCGGCGATCAGCGCGAGCGAGCCGCCGACGGCGGGCGCGATGGCTTCCCCGGCGATGGCGGCGATGACAGCGGCGACGGCCCCCTCGGCCGACGCGATGGGTGCGACCACGCCCACTCGTCCCAGTCGCAGGCCCGCGTACTCCAGCAGCAGACCGACCACGTTGCCGGCACCGACCAGGAAGAGCCAGAACACCGAGCGCGGGTCGAGGGCCGCGGGTTCGGTCAGCACGAACGGCGCCACGATGACCAGCCCGATCGTCATGACCCAGGCGAGCGTGAGGCGGGCGCCGATCAGCCGGCTGGCCTCCGCCGACGACATGGTGGTCACGGTCCAGCAGATGGCCGCGCCGAGCCCGCCGACAATCGCGATGGTCGTGCCGGTCACAGGGGCGTGCCGGGCGTGCCCTCAGCCTCCGCCTCCACGTCGGTTTCCGTGCCGATCCGACCGGCCTCGTCGTGGTCGTGGTCGTGGTCGTGGTGGTGTGCGGCGGCCGCGATTTCGTGCACCACCGACCCGGTCGACGCGTGTTCCTCGACCCACCGCGCGGCGGGCACGGCCCAGTACTCCGCCAGCGCATCGAGCCTGCCCGAGTATGCCGCCCGCGCCTGTTCGAACGCCGGCCACGCCACGTCGATCGGTTCCAGCTCGTAACCGGCACTCGCGAGGCGGTGGTGCGCCTCGGCAAAGTCGGCGGGCGTCACCCCGGAGCCCTCGTGGCGCAGGCCGATGAAGTTGCTGATGTCCTCTGCGAAATGGCCCCCGACCCGCCTGGTGAGCTCCGCCTGTGCGCGCGACACGCCGCGGATCGTGGTGGTCACGAGGGTGGCCGCGTCGAGCACCGCCCCGAGTGAGCTGACCCACGACATGTTGTCGTGGCTGGACCGGAAATACCCGAGGATCGGGTACGCGACGTGGCTGTCGAGGACCTCGGCCGACCAGCGTTCCCAGTCGGCGAAGAGCGCGGGCAGCTCCGCCGTGATCCCCAGCTCGGCGTACGTCTCCAGCAGCACGATCGCCGATGGTGGCGCGCCCGCCCGTGCCTGCAGCGTCACGATCAGGATCTCGCGGCGCTGGAACGAGCCGAACAGCGAGAACAGGTACGTGATCACGAGCGCGACCACACCCAGCCCGTTGGCCGCCGAAGTGAGCACCACGATCCTCGCGAGCGGCCCGGTCGCCAGCACGTCGCCGAAGCCGAGCGTCAGCACCGACGTGCCCGCGAAGTAGATGGTCGTTCCCAGGTCGGCCGGGGCCGGTCGCAGCTCGCCGCGCAGCGCGTACAGCACCAGGCCGTAACCGAGCACCAGCACGATCAACCAGCAGATGAGAAGGGCGATCACCAGGGCAGGCGCGTAGATGCCGAGGATCCGCTCCCGGGTGAGCCCGTTGTCGAGCCTCCGGCCCATCAAACGCCAGCCGCGCCAGCTGAGCGCGGTCAGGTGGCGGGCGATCCGGAAGTGGCCGGGCGTCGGGCGCGGCACCACGACCGTCTCGAACACGTCCAGCAGGACGAGTGCGATGCAGAACGCGCCGGCGACGAAGGCAAGGGGTTCCATGCGCGCCGATCATCCCATGGCGCGCGGGCGCGCGGGCGCGCGGGCGCGCGGGCGCGCGGGCGCGCGGGCGTGCGGAACCGCGGAAGCGCGCGGGTGCGCTGGAACCGCGGAAGCGTTCTCCCGCGCGGCTACTTCAGCGGCGGTTGTGGTGGGCGCGTGCGCCTCAGGACCTCGAGGCGCTGCTCGAACTCGTCCGGCGCGATCTCACCCCGGGCGAACCGCGCCCGAAGGATCTCCTCCGGGTCGTCCGGACGCGGCTGCGTTCCCCAGTAGCGATCCGGCGCCCGGGAACCGGACAACAGCCGCACGGCCACGAACACGATGAGCCCGAGGACCACGAGCCAGAAGAGCATCCCGATGAGCCCGGGGATCCAGCCAGCCTGGCCGTTACCCCAACCCCAGTACATCATGTGCAACCACCGCGAATTCAATGCTGTCGGCCGGCGTGAGCGACGGCCACGTGCTCATCCTGGCGGTTCTCCGGCCGCAGGTCAGGCGCGCGGCCGCCGCGTCTCCGCCAGGTGCGCCTTCCAGCCGGCCGGATCGGTGTCGATGCTGCTGCCCTGCCAGCCGCACGTGCAGGTCACCTGGCGCATCCGGTGCCGGTACTCCTCGATGACGTGCTTGACGAGCGGCAGCCCGTCGGCCCCGGCCGGCTCCGGCTTTCGCGGCGGTCCCGATCGTTGCCAGTGCATGGTCGTCCTGGGTGCCCGTCGAGCGCTACTCGGTGGCCTCGCGAACGTGGGCCGCGCGCGGGCCACGCGGGCTCGGCTCGACCTCGAACTGGACCTTCTCGCCTCCCGCCAGCCGGTCGAAGTCGAGCGACTGCTCGACGGCGCTCCGGTGGAAGAAGTACTCCTTGCCGTCCTCGGCCGTGATGAAGCCGAAGCCGCGGTCGGAGACGACCTTCTTGACAGTACCGGTGGTCATGCTGACCTTCCTCTTCGCTTCCCGAGCTGGAAAACGCAGGCGCAGGTCCGAGAAGGGAGACCACGCGGCGCATCGCCGACATCCGGCGATATCACAGTCTAGTCCTGCTTTGGCTCGACCACCTCGACGGGCTCCGGCGCGACCACGTCGGCGGACGATTGCGCCTCGCGCAACAGGTCGGCGTACTCCGGGTGGCGCCGGATGTACGCGGCGATGAACGGGCACTTTGCCGTCACGCCGAGCCCCCGTGCACGGACGTCGTCGAGTGCGCCGGCAGCCAGGCGACTGGCCACTCCGCGGCCCTCGAACTCGGCCGCGACCTCCGTGTGGATGAACACGATGCGACCGGGGAGCTCCCGGTACTCGGCGAAGCCGGCGAGGCGGTCGTCGACCAGGGCCTCGTATCGGCGCGCCTCGGGTCTGTCCACGATCCGGACCTGCTCGTCCACCGTATCCCCCCGAATGACCTGGCGTGGATCGTCCACGGCCAGGACTGGATCGTATCAGGGCGGTGTGGGGGCGCCGTCGCGCACGGAATCCGCTGACGCACGCCGCACGAACACTACGGGGGTACGGAGCAATGTCGCCGCCGGGTCTGGGCGGAACGGCTCGCGCTCCTGATC
>DAIDTV010000213.1 GCA_027457005.1 Chloroflexota bacterium | reverse complement strand
TGACCGTCCGTCATATGGCGGCTGAAGCCCACCGACTGCACCGACCCCCAAGGGGGCGGCAGGTCCCCGACAACGGCATGCACCTTGCGGTCGGATACGTCGCGCCGTGTCGACAACTTTGGCGAGTCGGTGTCGGTCGTCCGCCTCAACGCTGCTCCCGGCAACGGCGGCCAGGACAATTCAGCCAACGAAGCGTGCTCTCTGCGGGGACGCTGCGACCGTGACCACAACCTGAGAGGAGGTGTTAGTGCTGGCTGAGATCCCACGCCCATCGAGGCGGAAGGGCGTGCCTTCCTGGTCAGTGGAGCAGCGTCGCGGAGGAGAACGCAGCCACCAGTGGCTCGGCGATCACGCCCGTGAGGACGAGGACCGCGGCCATCGTGATGGTGGTCCTGCCGGACAGGCGCCCGAGCGTTGGCATCGCGCCCGCGGCGTCGCCGAAGTAGACCGGGGCCAGCACCCGGACGTAGTAGAAGATGGAGATCACCGTGTTGATCGCCGCCACGATGGCCAGCCAGGCGAATCCGGCCTGGATCGCGACGAGGAACAGCAGAACCTTGGCCACGAACCCCGAGAGCGGCGGGACCCCGATGAAGGACAGGAAGCTCAGCGCGAGCGATCCCGCCAGCCACGGGCGGACACGGGCGACCCCGGCGTAATCGGCGAGCGCGGTCCGTCCGCGCAGCGCGACCACGGTGCCGAAGGCCGCGAAGTTGCCGGGCACGTAGGCGGCGAGGAAGAAGAGCAGGGCCGGGATCGCCAGGTCGCTCCGCCCGAGCGCCACGATCGCCATGAGGCCGTACCCGGTCTGGGATACCGCGGACCAGCCGAGCAGTCGCCGAACGTCGTCCTGCCACAGGCTCGCGAGGTTGCCGAGCGTCATCGTGGCCGCGGCGATCACCGCCGCGAGCACCTCCCACCCGACGGATCCCGCCGGCAGCACCATGACGAACCTCGCGAGGAAGATGAAGGCGCCGACCTTGGGGACCGACGTGATGAACGCCGCCACCGGCGCCGGGGCCCCCTGGGCGATGTCGGGCACCCACGGGTGCGCCGGCACCGCTCCCAGCTTGAAGGCCAGGCCGACCACGACCAGCGAGACGCCACCGATCACCGCCGGCCCCCCAACCGTCGGGAGGCCCGCCGCCAGGGCCGCGAACGTCGTGCCTCCGGCGGCCCCGAACAGCAGGGCAACGCCCATCAGCGTCGCCGAGTTCGCGAGCGCGCCGATCAGGTAGTACTTGATCGCAGCCTCGGCCGAGGCCGTCGAGCGACGGTGGTAGGCGGCGAGGACGAAGCCCGTCGCGGATGACAGCAGCATCGCGACGACGAACTCCTTGAGGTCGGTCGCGCCGGCGAGCAGCATCGCGCCCAGCGCGGAGTACAGCAGCAGCGTGTAGTACTCGCCGTGACGGGGATCGCGGGCGAACCATCGCACCGAGAGGAGGATCGTCGCCGCGGTCGCCAGCAGGACGATGAGCCGGCCGAAGGCCGCGACATCGTCGCGCGCATAGGTTCCGAAGAACGTGAGCGCCTGGACGCCGCCCAGCATGGTGAGCGTGATCGCCGCCGCACCGATGACCGTGCCAAGGGCAAGCCACGCGGCGCCCTGCTGTCGGGCGCGCGGCGCCGCCAGGGCGTACAGCAGGACGACGACACCGCCGATCACCACCGTGACCTCCGGCACGACGTCGCCCAGCATGGAGACCATCGACGCCTCCGCGGTCATCGCGCCCCGCCCCTGCCGCCCGTCACCGAACCGTCGCTCATGGCCGGCCGACGAACGGGCCCGCGAACGAGTCCACGACCCCGAGCAGCCACGCCGGCGCCAGCCCGATCAGGAGGACGAACGCGCCCAGCACGCCGAGGCCGGCGAGCTCGCGCCGCCCGAGGTCCGGGAAGTGCTCCAGTCGTTCCGGGAGCCTGCCGAGGAAGACCCGGCCGAGCATCCGAAGGAAGATGCCCGCCGTCAGCACGATCCCGAGCAGGGCGACGGCAGCCAGCGCCGGCCAGACCGCGAGGGTGCCGGTGAAGATCTGGACCTCGGCGACGAATCCCGCCAGGCCCGGCAGGCCGAGGCTGGCGAACGCCATGAGGGCCATGAGCACGGTCAGCCTGCGCGCCTTGTCGAGCAGCCCGCCGTACGCATCCATGTCGTAGGTCCCGCCCCGGGCCAGGATGGACCCGCTCATGAGGAACAGGGCGCCCGTGATCAGGCCGTGGGCGACCATCTCGACGGTCGCCCCGGTCAGGGCGATCGCCCGGGCCGCCTCCTGGCCCGTGACCGCGGCCCCGGCAGCCGCGAGCCCCAGGATCACGTAGCCCATGTGGTTGACGCTGGTGTAGGCGATGAGCCGCTTGAGGTTCGTCTGGGCGAGGGCCACCAGGGCGCCGTAGACGATCGAGACCGCGGCGAGCACGGCGATCGGGAGCGCCAGCTCGGCCCAGACGCCCGGCACCATGCTCATGAGGATCCGCACGAAGCCGTAGGTGCCCATCTTGAGCAGGACCCCGGCGAGGATGGCGGACGCCGGACCCGGGGCGTCGACGTGCGCCGGCGGCAGCCAGGTGTGGAAGGGGACGATGGGGGTCTTGATCGCGAAGCCGATGAAGAAGCCCGCGAACACGAGGGTGGCGTACACGCCGGTCCCGGCGAGGGGCTGCTGGCGGATGATCTCGGCCATGTCGAAGGTGCGCGGCTCGGTCGCGAGGTAGAGCCCGAGGATGGCCAGCAACATGAACAGCGAGCCGAGCAGCGTGTAGAGGAAGAACTTGAAGCTGGCATAAACACGCCGCTTGCCGCCCCACACGCCGATGATGAGGAACATCGGGATCAGGCCGCCTTCGAAGAAGACGTAGAACAGGAACAGGTCGAGCGCCAGGAACAGGCCGATCGAGACGCCCTCCAGGAACAGGACCAGGGCGAAGTACGCCAGCGGCCGCCCGCGAAGGTCGACGGGATACAGCACCGCGACGACGAAGATGAGCGCGGTCATCGCCGCCAGCGGCAGGGACAGGCCGTCGATCCCGACGCGGTACGCGATCCCCAGGGACGGGATCCACGGCAGCGTCTCCACCTGCTCGAAGCCGCCTGACCCCCCGAAGCGCAGCCAGGCGACGGCCAGGAGCACGAGCGGCACGGCCGCGACGACCGTGGCCACGGCCACAAGGCGTCGCGGCTGGGCGCCAAGCCCTCGGTCTCGCGGCAGCAGCGCCAGAACGGCCGCGGCGAGGATGGGCAGGAAGATGGCGGCTGTCAGCACCGGGCGGCTCCTCGGGTCATGGGGTCAGCGCCCGATCGCCAGGATCGCCGCGATCGCGACGAGCCCCACGGCGCCCAGGACGAAGTAGTGATGGCTCAGGCCGGTCTGCAGCCGCCGGCTCTCGAGCCCGGCGCGGCCAAGGCCGCGCGCGGTCCCCTCCGCAACCGCGTCGACCCCGCGGTCGTCCAGGCCGGACACCGCGACGGCGATGCGGCCGGCGGCCAGAACGCCCGCGTCGATCACGCGGTCGTCGGCGCGAGCGAGCGCTGCGGACAGCGCGAGGACCGGCGCCACGACCAGGCGGTGCTGCAGGCTCGGCAGCCCGAGCCAGTCGCCGACGGCCTCGCGCCCGGTCGCGCCGGGCAGGAGGTCACCCAGGCGGCCGCCCCGATCGACCAGGGACACGGCCAGGACGCCCAGCCCGATCACGGCCAGCGACGCCACGA
>DAIDTV010000212.1 GCA_027457005.1 Chloroflexota bacterium | reverse complement strand
GTCCCGCGCCATCTCGCGCATCTCGGGGTCCTGCTCCTCGTCGCGCATGGTCCGCGTGCCGGCGAGCTCGCGTCGCGTGGCCTGGAGACGATCCCAGGCGCCGACGATCGGCTCGGTGCGCGCGAGCTCCTTGCCGATCCGCTTCAGCGCGTCGGGGTCCGCCGCGACCTCGGGGCGCGCGAGCTCCTCCTGCAGGTGTCGCGCCTGGGCGGACAGCTCGACCAGCCGGTCCTCGAGGCTCATGCGAGCGGCTCCTCGTCGCGCGGCTCGGGCTCCCGACCGGGGACGCCGGCGGCCACCAGCGATGCCTCGCGCTCGGCGGCTTCGCGCGCGGCCCGCGTCTCGGCGTCCGCCTGGGCCATGGTCCGGCGGGCCGGGTGCACGCTGCCCTCGGGGATCGCCTCGCCATCTGCCCGCAGCGCCTCCTCCAGCGACACGATGGCGACCTCGATCATCGAGTCGTCGGGCTGGCGGGTGGTGATCGACTGCAGCCAGATGCCCGGCATGAAGATCCAGCGGACGAGCGGCTGCGAGCGATGCTTCGCGCCCCACCGCAGGACCTCGTAGCTGACGGCCACGATGACCGGGATCAGCGCGAGCCGCCCCAGGATGGCCGCCACGAGCCCCTGCCCGGCCAGCAGGCTGAAGGCCAGGATGCTGACGATCACGACCACCAGCAGGAACTCGGTGCCGCAGCGCTGGTGCGCGGTGGGGTACTGGCGCACCTTCTCGGGCGTCAGCGGATCGCCGTGCTCGAGCGCGTGGATCGACATGTGCTCGGCGCCGTGGTACTGGAAGACGCGCTTGATCTCGCCGGACCGGCTGATCAGCAGCAGGTAGGCCACGAACACCACCAGCCGGATCGCGCCCTCCAGCAGGTTCTTCCCGAGCGTGCCCACGCCCGTGGCCGCCGAGGCCGCGGCCTGCGTCAGGAAGAGCGGCAGCACGAAGAACAGGGCGATCCCGAAGACCAGCGAGATGGTGAGCGTCAGGGCCACCACGCCGCCGCCGAGCTCGACGCCCTCCCCCGCCGCGGAGATCGCCGCGGAGCGGGTCAGCCACTTCGTGCCGACCACGAGGGTCTCGTAGAGCACCACCAGCCCACGCACGAACGGCCAGCCGGCCGCGCGGTGGCGATGGACGATCGAATCGGAGAGCCGCTCGGCCTCCCAGACCACGTCCCCGTCCGGGTGCCGCACGGCAACCGCGATCGCGTCGCGACCGCGCATCAGGACGCCCTCGATGAGGGCCTGGCCCCCGTAGTTGAAACGTGCCATCGGGAGGGCCTCAGTCTAGCGGCGCGAGGGCCCGGCGGGCCGCCACGATGCGGCCGGCGGGAGCTGACCGGCGGGCCGAAACAGAACGGCGGACCCTGCCGGGCCCGCCGCCACGTGACGAATTCGACTGGCCGTCAGGCCCGGAGCGAGCGCTCGAGGCGCTTCTGGAACCGCTCCACCTGGCCCGCCGTGTCGACGATGGTCTGCTTGCCCGTGAAGAACGGGTGGCACTGCGCGCACACGTCGACGCGCAGCGTGGGGCGCGTGGATCCCACGGTGAACGTGCGGCCGCAGGAGCCGCAGTGGGCCTCGGCCTGGAAGTACTTGGGATGGATCCCGTCTTTCACGATCGACTCCTGTCGAGCCTTCCGTCCGGGCATGCCCGGCGGTGGTCCCGGCGACTGGCGCGGTCAGGCCTGCGCGGCGGGGGCCGCTTCGGCGATCACGCGGATGCGCTTCTTCTCGCGGGTCTCGTGCTCGAACTTCACGCGGCCGGTGACCGTCGCGAAGACGGTGTAGTCGCGCCCGAGCCCGGCTCCCTCGCCGGCGAGGAACGTCATGCCCCGCTGGCGGACGATGATCGAGCCGGCGGGAACGAGCTGACCGTCGCCGACCTTGACGCCGAGCCGCTGGCCGACGCTGTCGCGGCCGTTCTTGGAGCTCGACCCTGCCTTCTTGTGTGCCATGGCCTACGCGTCCTTCCTCGTTCCCCGGGACCTGGGCTTCGCCTCGCCCTCGGGCGCGGGCGCCTGGGTGCGCGGGGCGCGGACCCGCGGCTTCGCCGCCGGCTTCTCGTGCTCGGCGGCGGGCTTCGCGGCTCCCCGCCGGACGGACGGGGCCGTCCTGGTCTCGTCCGCCGGAGTCTCGTCGGCCGTGGTCGCGGGTGCCTTGGCGCTCGCGAGCTTCTCGGCCAGCGCCTTGTCGGCGGCGGCGCGTTCTGCGGCTTCCTCGGCCGCGGCCGCCTCCAGGCGCTCCCGCTCGGTCTTCGCCGCCTCGGCGAGCTTGAGCGCGCTGCGGGAGCCGTGGACGATGTCCGCGACGCGCAGGACGGTCAGCTCCTGCCGGTGCCCGTTCTTGACCCGGCTGCGGGCCTTGGGCCGGTACTTGAACACCACGATCTTGTCGCCGCGGTCCTGGCGGACCACGCTCGCGCTGACGTGCGCCTCATCGACGAGCGGACGGCCGATCGCCGTGGCGTCGCCGTCGGCCACGAGCAGGACGCGATCCAGCTCGAGGGTCTGGCCGGGCTCCGCGTCCAGGTATTCGACTTCGATCTCGCTGCCGACTTCGACGCGGTACTGCTTCCCGCCCGTCTCGATGACTGCGTACATGGGTCCCCTGAACACATGATGGCGCCCGGCTGTTGCCGGGGCGCGACCGTTGATGGTATCGCCCGAGCGCCCCGTCGTCAACGAACGGAGGGCTTCCGGGTTGCGCCGCCGAAGAGCGGGCGCACCCGCGGCGACCAGCGGCAAAGGACGGCGACCGCTCCGCAGGCGCCGGACCGGGCGCGCACGAGCAGATGGTACGCTCTCCGACCGGTGCGCCTCTCGCGGGACGGGGAGGCGCGGCGGAGTGGCGGAGACCGCGCGTGACCAACGAGCCGGACCTCTACCAGGTGCTCGAGGTGCAGCCATCGGCGGACGCCTCGGTCATCCGGTCCGCCTACCGCCGCCTCGCGCGGCGCTTCCATCCCGACGTGGTCCCGCAGGCGCAGCCCGACGACGCGCGCCGCATGAGCGAGATCAACCGGGCCTGGGAGATCCTTCGGGATCCGGCCCGGCGTGTCGCCTACGACCGCCAACGATCCGCGCCGGCGAGCGGGTACGTGGCACCCCGCCCGGCGACGCGCACCTCGGCCGGCGGCGGACGGCCCTCCGGGGACCCCGGGCGGGGCGCCAGCCCGGCGCCCGGGTCCGGGAACGGCACGCGGCCCACGGCCGGCACGGACGGTGCGGCCGGCAGCGCAGGCCCCGCCGGGCCGCCGCCCGGCCACCCGAGCGGCACCGTGCTCCGGTTCGGGCGTTACGCCGGCTGGTCGCTCGGCGAGATCTCCCGCCGCGACCCCGACTTCCTCGAGTGGCTGGAGCGCACGTCCACCGGCCGGCCGTATCGGGACGAGATCGACGCGCTGCTCCGGCGCATCGGCCGGCGACAGCCCGCGGCGGACCCCCTGGCACGACCCGGCAGGTTCCGCGGCTGATCCCCCGGCGCCCCGACGGGGATCACCACACGGGGACCGGGCGCGGGTCATCGGCGCAAAGGGCTCAGCCCAAGGGGCTCACCGCAAGGGGCTCGCCGCCAGGGGCTCGCCGCAAGGGGCGGAGCGCAACGAGATCACCGCCCGGCGCGGGCGGTCCTCACCATTTCGGGCGCACCTGCCTCAGGTTGATCGACTGGAGCACGCCCAGCCCGAGCGCGATGCTGATCAGCGAGGCGCCACCGTGCGTGATGAAC
>DAIDTV010000211.1 GCA_027457005.1 Chloroflexota bacterium | reverse complement strand
GACCGACACGCCACGTCCGCCGCCGAACCCGATGTACGGCGAGCGGCTGTGCCCGATGATCGCGGCGAGGGCGGCCAGGATCTCCACCACCGCACCGGCGCCGACGAGCCGGGCGATCAGCACCGCGGCGATCCCCTTGCAGATGTCGAGGAACCCCGAGAGCACCGCGAAGCGCAACCCCAGTGCGCGCGCCACGTTTGCGCCGCCCGTGTGACCGCTCCCGATCGACCTGGGATCGGGCCCCCCGGCCAGCCGGGCCACGATGACCCCCCAGGGGATCCCGCCGATGAGGTACGCGACGACGACGACCGCGACGGCCCTGACCACGGTTCCCACGTCCATGACGGGCGAGTATACGGTGCCGCCTCGCGCACCCCGGCCCATGCACCGGCTCCCACGGGCGGAGGAGAGCCGGTGCCGTCAGCCGCTGGCCAGCGACCCGACCACCGCCGACACGAGGCGATCCGGGCGCCCCCGGAACCACTCCCGCCGCCCGGGATCGGAGGCGGCCTCCTCGACCAGCCGGGAGAGCGTGGCGTTGACCGGGGCCACGACGCCGGTGTGCACGGCCGCCGCGGCCACCGCGCCGTTCAGCCACGTCACCTCGGTCGGGCCGGGCCCCCTGAGCAGGGCGATCCTGAGGGACGGCATCTTCCCGCCGCGTGCCCGCCCCAGGATCCGTGCCAGGACGGGCCGGCCAAGCGCGGCCGGGAGCCGGAAGGCTCGCGCGAGCAGCGCGACGTCGGCACCGGGCAGGGCCACCGGACGCAGGCGGAGCGCCGCCATCACGGCGAGTGCCTCCAGTTCCTGCCTCCGCTCGATCGCGTACAGCGCCGGGTCCGCGTAGACCGCGCTCACGTCCAGGTCGAGCAGCGCGCTCGTGGCGTTCCCCACCAGGTTGCCCAGCAGCTTGGACCACTTCATGGCGGCCGCGTCCGGATACACGGCCGCCCGCAGGCCCCCCGCTTCGAACGCCCCGGCCAGCGCAGCCACGAGTTCGTCGATCTCCCCTTCCATGCGCGCGAGGCCGATGCCGCCCCGGTTCAGCCACAGCGCCTCGCCGCCCGGCCCGAGGCCCACCGCCGTCGTCAGTGACGCGGCGATCAGGCCGGCCCCGGGGCGCCGTCCCGCCACCAGCTCCTCCGCGCCGATCCCGTTCTGGACCGTGACCGCGGGGACCCCGGGCAGGCCGCGCAGCACGTCCGTCGCGGCCTCCAGGTCGAACCGCTTCACGGCGAGGATCGCCGCATCGAGGTCATCCGGCAGGCCGGCGGCGCCGTCCCGCCGCTCCACCTCCACCGTCCGGCGACGCTCGCCGGGACCGACGAGCTCGAGCGTCGCCCGGCCCGGACGCTCGGGCGCGGAACGGCCCACCAGGGTCACGGCATGGCCGCCGTCCGCGAGGCACCCGGCCAGCACGGAGCCCACCGATCCGGCCCCGATCACCGCGATCCGCATCGGCCGCCCCGGTGCCGGCGCGTCAATCGGCAACGTGCTTGTCGTACGCCGCCGCCGCCTCGGCCGTCGCGTGCACGGTCTCGAGATCGTCCCCGACGCTCGCCTGGACGGCAGCGAACACGGCGCCCTCGACGAGCGGGCCACCGCTGACCCGGACGCGTTCCGCGAGGGCCGGATCAAGCAGGCTCTCGAGCGCGAACCGGGTCGCGTGCACCGCGCCGTTGAAGTCCACCACCACCACCACGCCCGCCCCCGCATCGGCTGCCTGGATCGCCTCCGCGATGCGCCCCGGGTCCTCGCCGAGCGACCCGTCCGCCGCGCCTCCGGCAGCGATCACGCGGATGTCCGGGGCCTGCTCGCGGGCCATCTGGAGCGCCAGCTCGACGATCCCCTCGGCGACGCGAACCGAGTGGGAGGCCACGACCACGCCGACCAGCGGCACGGACGCACCTCCCCCGGGGCCGCCCGCCGCGCCTTCCCCTGTCGCGCTCACGGGCGGGTGACGAGGATGGCCAGGAGCGTCACGCCGTAGGCGATCGTGGCCAGCCAGACCACCACGAACACGCGCGTCACGATCCGTTCGGCGCGGGCACTCAGTCCGAAGTCGAAGACCACCGCCCGGAGCCCGAGCAGGCCATGCCAGCTGACGACCACGAGGAACAGCGTCTCCAGGGGCAGGATGATCGGGTTGGTGATGTAGGCGATGACCTGCTGGTAGTCGCGCAGCCCGCCCTGGACCACGAAGTGGTTCGCGATCATGTGCAGCGTGAGCAGCACCAGCACCAGCGCCCCGGTGATCGCCTGCCACGCCCACCCCACGCCGGGCAGCGTGTCGCGCTCCTCGGGCGCCCAACGCTCGGGAAGCTCGCGCGCGCCTCCCGGCGCCGCGCGCAACTCGTCGACCGGGCCCGTCATCGCCTCAACCCCCATGGCTGATGAACATCAGCGTGCCGATCAGCAGCACGATGGCCCCGATCGTACCGAACGCGCCCAGCAGCGCCTTCTGGCGGCTCACCACCAGCCCGAACCCGACCAGTGAGACGCGGATCCCGTTCAATCCATGGATCAGCAGGCCCGCCAGCAGCACCACGTCGAGGACCAGGAACACCGGGTTCAGGAACCAGTTCTTCAGGAGGGAATCCCAGGCCCCCGGGCCGATCGCCAGCTGCGAGAGCACGAGCAGGTGCAGGTACAGGTAGAAGAGGACGCCAAGGCCGGTGACCCGGTTGAGGATGAACGCCCAGCCGCCCAGCCGGCGGCCGCGGACGTCAACCCAGCCGGCCACCCCCCGGCGGCGGGCGCGGGACGGCGCCGTCGCGTCGGGCAGGGCAGTCCGCCCGGTGGGCGCGGTTCGGTCGGTCATCGTCCGGCCCCCACTGGCTGCGCGAGCAGGGCCCTCCAGCGGCGCCCGATCAGGGAACGGCGCAGCTGCATGATGTGGCTCGCCGGAGCCTCGTTCGACGGGCACGCCTCGCTGCACTCGAACGCGACGTGGCAGCGCCAGGCGCCGTGAGGGGCATCCGCCAGGCCGAGCACGAAGGGGACATCACCGCCCCGCGGCTCCTCCCGCACCCGATCGGCGGCGGCGAGCGCCGCGGGCCCCAGGTACTCCGGGTCGGTGGCGGCAATCGGGCACGCCGAGATGCAGATCCCGCACTCGATGCAGTCCTCGTAGCGGAGGGGCTGCGGAATGCCCGACGCCGTGCGGGCCCCGGTCACCAGCTCGCTCTCCCGGACCAGGGGACGCTCCACCGCGTTGAGCCGCGCGTAGAACGGCCCCATGTCCACCACCAGGTCGTTGACCAGCGGTGCGTTGCCCAGTGGATCGACCGTCACCTCGCCGGTGCCGAGCTCGCGCACGTTGGTCACGCACGCGAGGACCTCCTGGCCGTTCACCTTCATGCCGCACGTCCCGCAGGAGGCGTGGAAGCACGAGTGCCGGAGGGTGAGGGTCGGGTCCTGTGTGCGGCGGATGGCGGTCAGGGCGTCCAGCACCGTCGAGCGCGGCCCCGGCTCGAACTCGAAGCTGTCGTGGTGGGACGCCGCATCGCCATGCTTGAAGCGGTGCACCCGGAACGTGACGGTGTCGCTCATCGGTTCATGCCGCGTAGTAGGAGGTGTGCGGCAGCAGGACGGTGTCGCGCGTCCGGCAGGGCACATCGACTCCGAGCTTGCCGCAGATGACGTTGGCGGTCGTCTCCGCCATGGCACGGGCGGTGGTCGCCTTGCCGCCGGAGATGGTTACGAACCCCTCCACGCCGTCCTGCTCCATGTGGTCGAAGCAC
The DNA here is from genome assembly GCA_027457005.1 of Chloroflexota bacterium. Lineage (GTDB taxonomy): Bacteria > Chloroflexota > Limnocylindria > Limnocylindrales > CSP1-4 > JAJYNJ01. The sequence continues at coordinate 43 of DAIDTV010000211.1, read as the reverse complement.
TTGAAGGTACGGCTGAGCTCGCGGCCGGTGGATGCCTCGCGGG
>DAIDTV010000210.1 GCA_027457005.1 Chloroflexota bacterium | reverse complement strand
GTGCACTGCCCGGTCCGGGCGCACGCCGGTGAGCTCGATCGCGTGGGCGAAGATCTCCCGCTGCGGCTTGACGTAGCCCACGCGCGCCGACGCCACGATCGTCTCGAAGTGATGCGCCAGCTGAAGGTCGTGGAGCAGCTCCGGCAACACCCACACCCAGTTGCTGATCACGGCCCGGCGGATGCCGGCTGCCGTGAGGGCCTCGAGCACGGGATGCGCATCCGCGAACACGTGCCACGCCGCGCGCTGTTCGAAGAACTGCCCCAGGTGGCGGTAGAAGGAATCGGGGAGGTCACGGTACCCCAGCAGCGCCATGGCCCGCACGTCGAACTGCTTGATCCGCTGGTACGACGCCTCCGGGGTGGCCTCGAACGGACCATGCGAATCCCACAGGCCCTCGCCGAGCGCCGTGGCGAACGCCTTCGCGAGCGCGTTCCCGTCAACGTCCAGGCCCCAGGAGGTCGCCGCGGCCAGGTACGCGCCGGTCCACGACGGATCGACGCGGATGAGGGTGTCGCCGATGTCGAAGAACACGATCTCGGGGCGCGGCCACGCCGGCGCCCGCGACCCGGATATCGTGCCGTCCGCCGCGCGAGGTCCGGGACCGGTCATTCCCCGGGGCGAACGGGCCGGCCGGCGCCGGACGAGCGTTCGCGCTGCCAGTGCGCCCGGTCGGCGCGCAGCGTCTCGAGCGCCGTGGCCCGGTCGCGCCAGCCGAGGACCTCGACCGCCTTGTTCTCGAGGAGCTTGTATGTCTCGAAGAAGTGCTCGATCTCCACCAGGCGATGCGGCGAGACGTCGTCAAGCGACTCCACGTGGGCGTACAGCGGGTCACCGAGGGCCACGCCAAGCACCTTGAAGTCGTCGCCGTGCTCGTCGCGCATCGCCAGGCCGCCCACCGGCCGCGTCCAGATACGGCAGCCGGTGAACGTGGGCTGGGCGATCAGCACCATCACGTCGCTGTGGTCGCCGTCGTCGGCGCGGGTGCCCTCCACGAACCCGTAATCGAAGTTGTAGTACACGGCCGAGCTGAGCACCCGGTCCAGGCGGAAGACCTCCGCGTGCTCGTCGAACTCGTACTTGTTGCGGCTCCCGGCCGGAATCTCGATGACGGCCTCGACGACGTCCGGGAAGCGATCGGACAGACCCATCGGCTCAGTCGTTGTAGAGGCGCTCTTCGATCAGCTTCTCCTGCACCGTCCGTCCGTCCGGGTCGAAGCAGGAGTACTCGAAGTGCTTCTCGAACTCCAGGTCCACGTTGTCCTTGCCGCCGCGGTTCTTCTCGACCGAGGTCACGATCCAGTCCCGGAACCGCTGCGCCTGGTACGGGTTGAACTCGATGTTGACCTTGGCCACGATGTGGTACTTCTCGTTCAGGATGAGGATGATGTCCGCCTCGTAGTTGATCGCCGACGAGCCGCGCAGGTGGTGGTTGCGAAGCCGGGAGGCCTTGAGTCCCTCCTTGTCCGCGGCAACGATCGCGATCAGCGGCACTTCCTCGGAGAGGGCGACGTCCTTGAGCCCGTTCACCACGTAGGTGACCTTCTCCGTCTCGGTGGGCGGCTCCGGGATCACCGGGACTTTCTGCAGGTAGTCCACGAAGACCACCAGCGGACGATCGTTCGACAGCGCGTGGTGCTGCTGGACCAGGTTGCGAAGGTTCTCGACGGTGGAGCCGGTCTGCGAGCCGCGCAGGAGGAACAGGCCGTCGCCGTACCGCCCGATCCGCTCGAGCGCGGGCCGCAGGCGCGGGTTCGACACCAGCTGGTGTCCGGGCTCGCCCTCGGCCATCCAGCTGCCCAGGATCTCGCGCCGGACGTCCTGGATCTTGATCGCGCCGGTCGTCTGCGGCAGGTGCACCAGGGCAGACTCGAGGGCGATCAGGCGGTTCAGCAGGTACTCCTCGTCGTGCTCGAAGCAGATGTAGAGCACGTTGGCGAGGCCGCCCGAGACGATGTTGCGCGCCATCTGGAGCGCCATCGTGGTCTTCCCGGTGCCCTGCGCGCCCCCCAGCAGCAGCATCTCACCGGGCCGGATCCCGCCGCCGATGGTCTTGTCGAGCGGCGTGAACCCGAGAGGCACCGGCTGGTAGCGACCCACGTCGCCGGTCGAGATCCGGTCGTTCAGGGTGACCAGGATGTCCAGGGCCGACCGCGGACGCATCGAGCCGCCATCGGCCTCGACCCGCCACGTCTCCTGGTTCACGCCACCGTCGGAGGGCTCGGGAGCGCCCGGGGTGCCGGGCGCGCCGGGCGGCTGTGCGGTCGTCTCCACCTGGTCATCACCTCCGGCCGAATTGATACCCGCTTCGGACGGTCGCCCGTCCGAACCGTCGCCCGATCATAGCATCCGGATTCTGTGCTCCGACACGGGTGGAGCCCCGGCGCACCGGTATCCGCGCTCAGCCGAGGGGCGTGGCGGCGAGCGCCTCCCAGTAGCGGACGATCGTGCGGATGCCGCCCTCGTAGTTGTCCAGGCGCATGGATTCGTTCGGGGCGTGCGCATGGTCGTCCGGCGGGGTGAACCCGAGCAGGACCACCGGGAGCCCCAGGATCGACTCGAAGGAGGCCGCGACGGGCACCGAACCCCCCGCACGGATGTACACGGGCTCGCTCCCGAACGCGTCGCGCAGGCACGCGGCGGCTGCACGCGTGGCCGGGTGGTCGATGGGCGTCAGCGACGGGCGCCCGCCGTGGATGAACCGCGTCTCCACGCGCACGCCGGCCGGGGCGAGTGCCTGCACGCGCTCTCGCACGACCCGGAACACCTGGGCGGGGTCCTGGTCCGGCACGAGACGGCAGCTGATCTTGGCGTGGGCGTGGGCGGGGATGATCGTCTTGGCGCCGTCGCCCTGGAAGCCACCCCAGATCCCGTTCACCTCCAGGGTCGGGCGCGCGCCCCGCCGCTCGAGTGCCGTGTACCCCGCCTCACCCCACAGCGCGTCGACCCCGATCGACGTCCGGTACTCGTCCTCGTCGAACGGCAGCCGGGCGAGCTCGGCACGGTCGCGCGGGCCGAGGGCCCTGACGCCGTCGTAGAACCCGGGCACGTCCACGCGCCCGTCGGCGTCGTGCAGCCCGGCGATGATCTCGGCGAGGACGGTCGCCGGGTTGCGCACCACACCGCCGTACCCGCCCGAGTGCAGGTCGACCCGGGGCCCGGTCACGTCGACCTGGGCGTACATGATCCCCCGAAGCCCGACGGTGATGGCCGGCAGGTTCCCGTCGAAGAAGCCGGTGTCGCTGATCACGGCCAGGTCGGACGCCAGCCGTCCCGCGTTGTCCGCCAGCCACCGGTCGAGGTGCTCCGACCCCGATTCCTCCTCGCCCTCGAAGACGTAGCGGAGGTTCACCGGCAGCCGGCCGCGCGTCGCCAGCCAGGCGGCGGCCGCCTGGACATGCAGGTGGACCTGCGCCTTGTCGTCCGCGGCCCCGCGCGCATAGACCCGCCCGTTCTCGACCCGCGGATCGAACGGAGGCTTCACCCAGAGCTCGAGCGGGTCGGCCGGCTGCACGTCGTAGTGGCCGTACACGAGGACCGTGGGGGCTCCCTCGGCGTGCAGCCAGTCGGCGTACACCACCGGGTGCCCCTCGGTCTCGGCGACCTCGACGTGCTCCAGGCCGGCGTGGCGGAGCCGGTCGGCCAGGAACTCCGCCGCGCGCCGGCAGTCCGCCGCGTGATCGGGCAGCGTCGAGATGCTCGGGATCCGCAGGAACTCCACGTAGTCGGCGAGCCGGGCGTCGCGGGTCTGGTCCAGGTGTGCCTCGAGGTCGGCGAAGTTGCCTGTCATGCCG
>DAIDTV010000209.1 GCA_027457005.1 Chloroflexota bacterium | reverse complement strand
GGCACCCCTGCCGGTCTCCATCGAGGTCGCCCTTTCCCCATGTTGACCCTGCGCGACGTTCCGGGGCTGCCAGACCCCGACATCCGGCCGCCCGTTGTCGCCGAGTCGGGCGATCCGTTCGCGGCGCTCCGGGTCGTGCACCTGCTGGCGCAGGTGCCGCGCGGGCAGCCGGTCCGGGTACGCGACATCGTCGACGCGCTCAACGCGCGATGGCTCGACTGGTCGTTCGATCGGCGGGTCGTCCTCGACGCGATCGTCCAGCTGCAGGCCAACTGGATGACGGACTACCGCACCGTCGAGGGCATCCGGATCGGGTCCGAGGCGCAGGGGGAGACCGTGTGGATCGAGGACTCCAGCCGGGTGGATCCCTGGTTCGTCCTGCAGGCGCGGGCGCTGGCCGAGGCATGCAAGGGCCGGTTGCGCGAGTTCGCCCGCGACGAGGGCGGGATCCCTTGAGCGCTGCAGGCAGACCGGGCGGATCGGGCGGACCTGGCCGCGCCGGCGGACCTGGCCGCACAGGCGGATCGGGCGGACCGGTCGGGTCGCAGGTTGGACGCCCGGCCTCGGCGCATGACACGGTCACGACGCATGCCTGGGCGAACGGCGTCCTGGTGCCGGCGGACGCCCCCCTCATCCCCGCCTCCGACCGCGGCTTCCTGCTCGGCGACGCGGTGTTCGAGACCATCCGGGTGTTCGGCGGCCGCATCCTGGAGCTGCCGCTGCACGCCGAGCGCCTGCGCGGTTCGGCCGCCGCGCTGGAGATCCCGCTTGCGGGCGATGTCGAGGCCACGCTGCGCGCCGCGATCGACGAGTTGCTCGCCGCGGATGGGCTGGCCGTGCCCGGGATCGAGGTCTCCGTGCGGGTGACGGTGAGCCGCGGCCCGGCCGAGCTCCGCGGCCTCCTGCCGCCGACGGCGGTGCGCCCAACCGTGGTCGTGCAGGCGTCGCGGGTCCTGCCGCCGCCTCCCGAACTGCTGGCGCGCGGCCTGCACCTGGCGATCTCGACGGTCCGCCGCGACCCGCTGAGCCCCCTGGCCGCGGTCAAGACCACCAGCCGGGCCGAGTTCGTGTACGCGCGGCTCGAGGCGCGCCGCCGGGGCGCCGACGACGCCCTGTTCCTCACCATCGACGGCCACCTCGCCGAGGCCACGTCGGCAAGCCTGTTCGTCGTGCGGGGGAGCGAGCTCGCGACGCCCGCGCTGGCGTGCGGCATCCTCGCCGGCACCACCCGCCAGTGGCTGCTCCAGTGGGCCGCGGGGGTCGGGCTGCAGGCCCGCGAGGAGTGGTTGCTGCCGGACGACCTCTTCGGGGCGGACGAGGTCTTCCTGGCGAGCTCGGTGGCCGGCGTACTTCCGGTGACGCGCGTCGACGGACGACCGATCGCGCATGGCCGTCCCGGGCCCTGGACGCTGCGGGCTCGCTCGGACCGGGAGGCATTCGCCCGCGAGGAGGTGTAGCGCCCCGCACGTCCACGGGCCCCTGCCCGCCGTCCCACGGACCCCCTCGGCCGTCCCGTGGCATGCTGCGGGCATGTGCCACGACGCAGATTCTCGTCCCCCGGAACTCCCCGCCGATCTGCGCCCCGCCCGGATGGCCGGCGGCGCGCTCGAGACCCACGACCTGGTGCTGACTGCATCAGACGGCAACCGCCTCAGGGCGTTCGAGGCCCTGGCGCCCCATCCCTCGGGTGGCGGGGTGGTGATCTTCCCCGACTGGCGCGGACTCGGCCACTTCTACGAGGAACTCGCGATGCGGTTCGCGGAGGCCGGGCACGACGCCATCGCCTTCGACTACTTCGGCCGCACGGCCGGCACCGAGCCGCATCCCGTCGATTTCGACCAGATGCCGCACATCGCGAAGGCGACGCCGCAGGCGGTGGCAACCGACGCCGCCGCGGCCGCCGACCACCTGCGCGGTTCCGGCCGGGTGCGGTCGCTCGCCGTCCTCGGGTTCTGCTTCGGGGGCCGCAACGCGCTGCTCCAGGGGCTCCCCGGCGCCACCGTCCAGCCGGCGGCCGTCGTCTCGTTCTACGGGCAGCTGGGGCCCGATCGGTCGGGGCAGGGCGGTCCGCTCTCCGTCGCCGGCAGCTTCACCCGGCCCGTCCTGGGGCACTACGGTGGTGCCGACGAGGGGATCCCGGTGGAGCAGGTCGAGGAGCTGGATCGCGCCCTGTCGGCCGCGGGTGTGCCGCACGAGGTGCACGTGTACCCGCGCGCCACCCACTCCTTCTTCGACCGACGCCGGGAGGAGTTCTCCGTCGAGGCCGACGAGGCGTGGCGGCGGACCCTGGCGTTCCTCGGGCGCACGCTCGCCCCGTCCGCGGCCGGCTGACCGCCGGTCCGGGCACCGGAACTGCCATGGATCGTGACGTCGCGATAGCCGAGACCGCGCGGCTGATCAGCGAGGGCGACCGGCTGCAGGCGGCACCGACCCTGGGGGGGCTGCGGCTGTGGCTGCAGCTCTCGGACGACCTGCTGGCGACCATCTGGGGGACCATGGACCGGTATCACCTGTCATGGCTGATGGTCGGCCGCCCGCCGCCACCCAGGGGGCGTGCCATGGCCCCCGACGAGGAGGCCGCGTACGTGCGGGACGTGGCCGAGCAGAAGACGGCGGTGCTGCGGATGAGCCGGCGTGCCCTGGAAGAGCAGGGTGTCCCCTTCGTGGGGGAGACGGGGCAGTGAGCGGTCCTCTCGTGCCGGCCGTCGGGGGCGAGCGACTGGTGCCCGAGCCCGACCCGATCGCCCGCGACTACCTGCTGCTCGCGCTCCGCCTCGATCAGCACATCCCCGGGCTGGTGGACGGGTACTACGGGCCCCGGGATCTCAAGGCCCGCGTGGACATGGAGAACCTCCGGCCTCCCGAACGTCTCGCCGAGGACGCCGCCGCGCTTCGGGCACGCGTGGCGGTTGAGGTTGACGAGCCGGACCGGCGCCGCTGGCTCGACCGGCAGCTGGTGGCGCTCGAGACGCTGGCCGCGCGCGAGGCCGGCCGTGCACTCCCGTACGTCGAGGAGGTGACGCGCTGCTTCGACGCCGCGCCGTCCCGCGTGCCGCCCGGAACGTACGCGGACGTGCGTGCCGAGCTCGAGCGGCTGCTGCCGGGCCCGGGGTCGCTGGCCGAGCGGCTGGAGGCGTGGAGTGCCCGCTGGGTGATCCCGCCGGAGCGGGTCCGGGCGGCGGTCGACGCGCTGTTGCCCGCGATCCGAGCGGCGTCGATGGCTCGATTCGCGGCACCCGACGGGGAGTCGCTGCGGGTGAGCCTGGTCTCGGGTCAACCTTGGGGCGGCTACAACTGGTACGACGGCGGGCTGCGCTCGCGCGTCGACCTGAACACCGACCTCCCGATCCGGGCGCCGGCTCTGCTCCTCACGCTGGGCCATGAGACCTTCCCGGGCCACCACCTGGAACATGCATGGAAGGAGCAGCGGCTGGTGGTGGAGCTCCGCCGGGCCGAGGCCACGATCCTGCTGATCGATACGCCCGAGTCCTACGTCAGCGAGGGGCTGGCGGAGCTGGGGAGCCGGTACACGCTGGACGATGACGCGCGCGCCGGTCTGCTGCAGGAGGTCTGTCGGGTCGCGGGCCTGCCGGTGGCCGAGGAGGACGTGGCGCGGCAGCTCTCGATCTCGGCGACCCTGCACCGGGTGCACGGCTCGGACGGCGACGCGGCGCTGATGGTCCACGCGGAGGGTCGGGCGCGTGCCGATGTCGCAGCGTTTCTCTGCGACGAGGCGCTGATGTCGCCGGCCCGGGCCCTGAAGCGGATCGAGTTCCTCGAGCACCCGCTGTGGCGTACGT
>DAIDTV010000208.1:3579-3870 GCA_027457005.1 Chloroflexota bacterium | reverse complement strand
CCCGGCGTCCTCACGCCCGGGGGGCGGCTGCTCCGCGCACCCGCGCATCGCGGCGCCATGATCAAACATGACAACGATACTGTCAAGAGTGTTCCGTGATCTCAATCCAATGATCTGCCACCGTAGCCGCCATGAAAGCGGGCAGCGCATCGGGACCCGGCTGCCGTCGAACGGCGGGGCCGCGCGCCCCTGGTGACCCGCCGGATGCGAGGCAGACGGTGGATGGGGCTCCTCGCGCTTCTCGGGCTGCTGTCCGCGCTCGGCTGCGCGGCGCCGGTGTCGCCCGCGCCG
>DAIDTV010000208.1:0-3569 GCA_027457005.1 Chloroflexota bacterium | reverse complement strand
GGGACCGACCGGTTCGGCGCGCGCGGCCAACCGCCCCGTCCCGGCATTCACGGCGATCGTCCCGGTTCGGCTGCCGACGCCCACCAGCCGGTCCGTGGCCTTCGCCGACGGGACGGCCATCCTCGTGTGCGGCGGGCTGACCGATTCCGGCACCACCGCCGCCCTGCTGCGCATCGACCTGCAGGCCGGCCGCGTGACCTCCGCCGGACGGCTCGCGCAGGCCGTGCACGATGCCGGCGGAGCGCTGCTCGATGGCGTTCCGCTGGTCATCGGGGGTGGGAGCATCGTGGCCGGCGGCGCGGTGCAGCGGATCGAGACGGCGGGCCGAACCGTGCTGGCGGGCCGACTGCCCGCGCCCCGCGCGGACCTCGGCGCCGTGACCGTGAACGGCCGGGTCGTGGTGGTGGGCGGCGGAACCCCGTCCGCGCCCGATCCCCGCGTGCTCGCCACGTCCGACGGCGTCCACTTCGCGGCCGTCGCGACGCTCCGGGTGGCGGTCCGCTACCCCGCGGTGGCGGCACTCGGCGGGGCGGTCTTCGTGATCGGGGGAACCGATCTATCCGGCGACGTGGCCGACATCCAGGCCGTGGACATCGCGACCGGCGCCGTCCGGATCATCGGCCGGATGCCCGTCGCGCTCACCCACGCGATCGCGCTGGTGCTGGACGGGCGGCTGATCGTCGCGGGCGGCAGGGCGGGCGGCCGCGTGCAGGATGCGGTCTGGGAGATCGACACGAGGACCGGGGCGGTGACGCGGATCGGCCGCCTGCCGGCGCCGGTGGCGGACGCCGCGGGGGTCGTCGTGGGTGGCGTGGGCTACCTGGTCGGCGGTGAGGCCGGCGCGCGGCTCGCCTCGATCGTCTCGCTCACGGTGCGCTGACCGTCGCTGGTCCCGGGCGGCACGGCGCGCCCGCGCCCCGGCACGGCGCGCGTCCGGCGATCCCCGGTCAGGCGGTCGCGGAGGCCGTGTGTTCCCCGATCAGCATGTGGCGGACCTCGTCCTGGCAGTCGGTCCGGCTGAGCGCCACGAGCTTGTCCCCGGCCTGGAACGTCGTGTCGGCCCGCACGGCCTGCGCGATTCCTCCCCGAATCACCACGAACAGGAGACAGCCCTCGGGCAGCGCGAGGTCGCGGGCGGCTTTGCCGGCGGCCGGCGAGTCCGATTCGATCTGCGCCTCCACCAGCTCCATGTCGCCCATCGAGAGCTGCGCGAGATGCAGCAGGTCGTGGACCGGGATGTCCTGCTCGATGGCACCGAGCGCCATGCGGGTCGGGTTGATGACCTCGTCCACGCCGAGCTGGCGGAACAGCAACTCGTTCTTCGGGCTGTTGACCCGGGCGATGGTCCGTGGGACGTCGAAGTGGTGCTTCGCCATCTGGCACACCACCAGGTTGTCCTCGTCGTCGCCGGTGACCGCCGCCACGATCGCCGCCCGATTGGCCCCGGCCGCGGCGAGGTGCCGGCCCTCGCATCCGTCGCGGTTCAGCACGACGCTCCCGATCTCGTCCGCGATCTGCGCAGCCCGCCGCGGATCCTTCTCGAGCAGGACCACCTCGTGCCCCGACGTCAGCAACTCCCGGGTCAGGTAGTAGCCGACCTTTCCGCCGCCCACCACGATGATGAACATCAACGTGCCTCCGCCGTGCTCGGCAGCTGCGCCGCCAGCTCGCCGGCCCGTGGGTCGCCCGGCAGGCCCACGAACCGCGCCAGCAGGTCGACCATGACGGTGGTCCGACAGATCACCGCCAGGCCCAGGGCCCGGTAGGCCGCGGCACGCACCGGGTCGTTGATCTTGGCGATGACGTGGGGGATGTGCAGCGAATCGCGCGCCAGCTGGGCCGCCAGCGCGTTCCGGTTGTCGCCCTCCGTCAGCGCAAAGAAGTAATCGGCGTTCTCCGCGCCGAGCCGCCGGAGCACGTCCTCGTCCGTGCCGTCGCCCCGGATCGCCTGGCCCGGGAAATCACCGTTGAGCCGGTTGAAGGCCTGCGAGGAGATGTCGATGACCGTGACCTCGTGCCCGGCGCGAGACAGGGAACCGGCGAGATCGGCCCCCACGCGTCCGCATCCCACGATGATCGTGCGCACCGTCACTCCTTCACCGACGGGCAAGCGCCCGCCGCTCCGTGCTTCGTTCCGTGTCCGCCGGGATCGCGCTTCGCACGATCAGGACGGCCATCGGTGCATTCTCAAGGACATAGGGGACGACCCGCCCCATCGCGAAATCCCCGCCGAACTTGGTCCGGTAGGGCAGGCCCAGCACGACCACGTCGGCGTTCACCGCGGCAGCCTCGTCCACGATCGCCGCGCCCACGTCGCGCGCCTGCAGCAGGGTGGTCTTCAGGCCGACCCCGTACCGTTCCGCCTGGCCCTCCGCCCGGTCGAGCACCTCGGACGCCCGCTGCTGGCTGCCCGGAACCACCTCGGCCAGATCGTGCGTCCAGTCGACCTCGATGACGTGGACGGCGATGAGCTCGGTTTTCGCCTGCTTCGCCATCCGGGCGGCCGAACCGACGACCAGCGGGTCCGTCGAGCCCCCGTTCAGCCCGAGGACCGCACGCGTGAACTGCCCCAGTCCATCGACCTCTCCCATCGGCGCGTAGGTTAGCACCCGCGGCGGCCCCCGCTGCTCCCCGGCCGGCGCTCCGGTCTCTCGGTCAGGGATCCTTGCGGTACGGGACGAGCGCGACCACCGTGTTCGGCCGGCCGATCAGCGAGCGCCGCAGCCGCTCGGCCGTCCGGTTGTGGAGTACGCGCTCCCACCAGTGCCGCACGATGAACTCGGGCACCACCACGATGGTGACCGCGTCGGGGTCGTGCTCCATCACGTCCAGGTACGCCACCAGCGGACCGATCAGCTGCCGGTACGGGGATTCGACGATCACCAGCGGCACCCCCGGGAGCTGTCGCTCGAAGCGCGCGCGAAGGCGTTCGCCCTCGTCGATGTCGTCGGTGACGAAGATCGCACGCACGTCGCTCGACAGGGTCCGCCCGAACGCGATCGCCTGCACCACGGCCCGCGTCACTCCCGGCACCGGGACCACCACGCGCTGGCGGCGGTGAGGCTGGCCGAACACCAGGTCCTCGCGGACCTGCAGCTCGGTGCTCTCCCGTGCGTACTCGCGGTGGATCAGCAGCATGCCGGCGACGATGATCGGGATCAGCACCACCACCATCCACGCGCCGGCAGCGAACTTCACGCTGGCCACCACGACCGCGACGATCCCGGTGAGCACCATGCCGAAGGCGTTGATGCCGAGCCGTGACCGCCAGCCGGGCCCGTGCTCCGAGTGCCAGTGCCTGACCATGCCGGCCTGGGAGATCGTGAAGCTCACGAAGACCCCCACCGAGTAGAGGGGGATGAGGGCGGTGGTGTCGGCGCTGAACGCGATCAACAGCAGCGCGGCAGGCGACGCGGCCGGGATGGAGGACTGTGACCCCGCGACGAGCTGCAGGCCCGCGAGACCTACCCACTCGCCCCCCGTACCCGCGATCGTCAACGTTCCGCTGCTCACCGTCACCAATGTCGAGGTGTACATCGATACCGCCGTCAACACGCACGTGTGATCGG
>DAIDTV010000207.1 GCA_027457005.1 Chloroflexota bacterium | reverse complement strand
GGGGAAGGGCGGTGATGTCGTCGACGGTGACGGCGGGCATGGGCGTGGTCCTGTTCGCTCAACGAGGCTCGGCGGGTGGCCTGGTGGTCACGGTGCGTGGCGCGGCAGGCCGCTCCGGCGGCAGGGCCACGGTCGCACCGTTACTCATGACATCATGAACTATTGCATACGCAACCACCAGCGTCAAGCCACGACGGCCCGCGAGCAGACCGGGCGGCAGGCGATGAGCGTGTGTCGGCGTTCGTGGTCGCGCGGGCCCCGTGCGGCGGAGGCATATCCTCTTGCTGTCCGGCACAGACCGCAGGGAGACGCGCCCATGGGTGTCTCGTTCGGGTATGCGCTCATCAGCTGCGAGCGCCACCCCGCCGTCGACCGTACGGCGGGCGAGCTCTACCGCGACGGGCTGGCCCTGGCCAGGCGGGCCGAGGAGCTCGGCCTCGACTCCGTCTGGACCAGCGAACACCACTTCGTCGACACCGAGTACCTCCCCTCGCCGCTCGTGATGGCGGCGGCGATGGCCGCGGTCACCAGCCGGATCCGGGTGGGCACGGGCGTGATGCTCGGCCCGCTCTATCACCCCCTCCACATCGCTGAGGACGCGGCCACGGCCGACCTGATCGCCGCGGGCCGCCTCATCCTGGGCCTCGGGCTCGGCTGGTCGGGGATCGAGTTCAAGGCCTTCGGCGCGGATCGGACCAAACGCGCGCGGGCCATGGAGGAGTTGCTGGACGTCCTCGACGGGGCGGCCCGCGACGACCTGCTGCGCCACCACGGCGCGCTGTGGGACCTGCCCGAGGTGGCCGTGCGGCCGAAACCGGCGCGCGGCAGGCTCACGGTCTGGCTGGGCGGCACGGCCGAGCCGGCGATCCGGCGCGCGGCGCGGCGCGCGGACGGGGTCTTCCTCCACACCCCCATCGACCAGTTTCGCGCCCAGACGGCGGCAATCCGCGAGGAGCTGGACCGGATCGGGCGCGACCCCGCCACGTTACAGGTGGGCGTCTACCTGACGATCGTGCCCACCCACGACGGCACCGACGGCTGGCGTTCTTACGGGGACCTGGTGCGCCTGGCCCAGTGGAAGTATCGCGACCTGCGGGCCGCCTCGACCAGGGTGGGGGAGCCGCTGCCGACCGGGGGGGCCCTGCCGCCCGAGGACGAGGCCGCCATGCGGGGCTGCTACATCGGCGGGGCGCCGGATGCGATCGCAGAGCAGCTGCGCGCGTACGTGGACGCCGCCGGCGGCAACCTCCACATCGTGGCGCGCGACTACCTGCCGGGGCTTGGAGCGGCGGCCCAGGTCGAGCTGCTGGAGCAGTTCGCGCGGGAGGTGCCGCCGCTGTTCGGAGGTGCGCGATGATCGACCTGGGGACGGAGTTCGGAGCACGAGCCGACCGGCACCTGCGCGAGGACAAGGTGGCGTGGCTCGTCACGGTGCGCCCGGACGGCACGCCCATTCCCGTCCCGGTCTGGTTCCTGTGGGACGGCGAGACGATCCTGATCTACAGCCAGCCACGCACCGGCAAGCTCCGCAATCTCGCGCACAGCCCACGGGCGGCGTTGCACCTGCGGACCGACGAGCACGGCGACGACGTGGTGGTGCTCACGGGGGACGCCGGGGTGGATCCCGGGGCGCCCCGGGGGGACGCCAACCCGGCGTTCGTCGAGAAGTACGCCGACATGGTGGCCGGCATGCACACGACCGTCGACGCCATGGCCGCCGATTACTCCGTGGCCATCCGGTTCGTGCCGGACCGGATCTCCGGCTTCTGACGCGCCATGGCCGCGCGCCACGAGACCGTCGAGGTGGCCGGTCGTCGCGTCACGATCAGCAACCCGGACAAGGTCTTCTTCGACGCGCCCGGCTTCACGAAGCTCGACCTGGTCCGCTACTACCTGGCCGTGGCCGAGGGCGCGCTGCGCGGCGTGTCCGGACGGCCCATGGCGCTCAAGCGGTACGTGAACGGCGCGGGTGGCGAGTTCTTCTTCCAGAAGCGCGCCCCCCGCGCGCATCCCGACTGGGTCGAGACGGTGGAGCTGGCGTTCCCGTCGGGCCGGACGGCCGACGAGGTCGTGGTCCGCGATGCCTCCCAGCTGCTGTGGATCGTCAACCTCGGGTGCATCGACCTGAACCCGCATCCGGTGCGCGCGGACGACCTGGACCACCCCGACGAGCTGCGGGTGGACCTGGACCCCGGGCCGGCGGTGCCCTGGGACGACGTGCGGCGGGTTGCGCTGGTGGTGCGGGGCGTGCTCTCCGACCACGGGCTGGCCGGCTGGCCAAAGACGTCCGGGTCACGGGGGATCCACGTCAACGTCCGGATCCAGCGGCGCTGGTCGTTCGACGAGGTCCGCCGGGCGGCGCTGGCGCTGGCGCGCGAGGTGGAGCGGCGTGCGCCGGAGATCGCGACGAGCCGCTGGTGGAAGGAGGAGCGGCACGGCGTGTTCATCGACTACAACCAGAACGCGAAGGACCGCACGGTCGCCTCGGCCTACTCGGTGCGGCCCATGCCGGACGCCCGCGTCTCCACGCCGCTGGCCTGGGACGAGGTCCCGACCGTCGACCCGGCCGCGTTCACGCTGGCGACCGTCCCCGCGCGGTTCGCACGCCTGGGCGATCCCGGGGAGGGCATCGACGGCGAGGCAGGTTCGCTGGACGGGCTGCTCGACCTGTCCTCGCGGCAGGAGGCGGCGGGGCTCGGCGAGGCGCCATGGCCACCGCACTACCCGAAACCGGCCGACGAGCCGCCGCGGGTGATGCCCTCGCGGCGGCGGATGACGATGCCGCTGGTAGAGATCGCGCGGGCGGCGGCGAAGGACGACGCGCTGGCGGGGCTCGCGCGATGGCGCGACCGGCATCCCGAGGCAGCCCGGCACGTACGCCCGGAGGACGTGCTGGTGGACGCCATGCGGGGGCGCTACACGACCTGGACGCGCATCCGGGTCAATCTGCGGAACGTGCCCGAGGATCTGCGGCCGCCGCAGGAGGCGTTGGACCCGGATTACAGCCCCTGGTGAGCGTGGCCCCTGTTGAGCGTGGCCCCTGGGGGCCACGCACCGTCTACGGCGCGATCCTCGCCAGGCGGTTCGCGGCGAGCGCGCCCTCGGCAACCCAGACGTTGCCGGCCCCGTCGACGGCCGGCCACCAGGGCCCGCTGTCCGGCGTCGGGAGGCCGATCAGCGAGACCGCGCCCGTGGCCGCCTGGTAGCGGGCGATCGCGCCGCCGAGCTGGCCCACCCACACGCGGCCGGACGGATCGACCGCCACGCCGTAACCCGCGGCGTGCGTGCCCAGGTCGATCGCGGTCATGGCGCCGGTGGCCGGGTCGAGCCGTCCCAGGACCCCGTCGAGGGTCGAGAACCAGGCCGTGCCGTCCGGTGCCACTGCGATGCCCACCGGCTCGCCCTGCGTGGCGGGCCCCCGGTACTCGCGGATCGCGCCCGTTCCCGGATCGAGTACGCCGACCGCGCGCCCGTCCATCTCGGTGAACCAGACGCGTCCGTCGGGCGCAACGGCGATCCAGTACGGGACCGAATTCGGCGTGGGTATCGCGTATTCGCGGACTGTCCCCGTCGCGGGATCCAGCGCCGCGATCCTGCCGGCTGCCTGCTCCGTGATCCAGACCGTGCCGGAGGCCGAAACGGCGATGCCCACGGGCCCCGCGTCCGGCGTCGGCAGCGGGAAGTCGCGCACCCGGCCGCTCCGCGGGTCGAGCATGCCGACCCGGTCGGTGGCCTCCTCCGCCCACCAGGCCCGGCCGTCCGGCGAGATGGCCAGCCCCATCACGGAGCGGATCGGCGATCCGAGCGCGAGCTCACGGATCGTGTCGGAGCCGGGATCGAGCTCGGCGATCCGGTTCCCATCCATCTCGCCCACCCAGACATGGCCGTCGGGCGCG
>DAIDTV010000206.1 GCA_027457005.1 Chloroflexota bacterium | reverse complement strand
CGGGTGACCATGGCCGAAAGCTCTTCAAAGTGCGCTTCGAGGAGGTTGCGGAGGTCGAAGAGATAACGCGCGCGGGTCTGGGCCGGGGTGTCTCGCCAGGCGGGGAAAGCCGCGCGGGCGGCGCGGGCGGCTCCGCGCAGCCCGTCATGCAGCGGGGCGATCGGCCTGAGGCTCCCCGGCAGCACCACCATGCCGACCTGCGCCCCGGCCGCCATCCAGGTCGCGAGCACCGCGGGGAGCACGGGCCCGCACGCCTCCACGGCCTGGTCGTCCACCACCAGGCGGTGTCCCGCGAACAGCATGGAGCGAAGACTGACCTCGACCAGGGCGCGGCGCGACGAATCGCGACCGATCGCGAAGCCGGGGATGCCTCCCAGGTCCACGCGGTCGGCCGGGAAACCGTTGCGCAGCGCGAACGACCGGCTGAGCGCCTGCAGGGCGAGGGCACGCCCGGACGCGAACACCGGGTCGGGCTGCGCCTGATTCGCGACCGCGCCGACCCGCGGGCCGGCACCCAGCACGAGGCGGGCGCCGGATCGGACCAGCAGCGCGTCCGCGACCGCATGATCGGCCAGAGCGCGGTCCGGGTCCACGCCCACGTCGACGATCGCGTCCATCGGGTCAAGGAAGACCGAGTCGATGCGCTCGAACCCGGCCACCACGGCCAGCTCCGGGGCCGCCAGGCCCACGCGGCGGGCGGCCAGCCGGGCGTACCTGCCGTTCCGGGCACCCGCTTCGTCGAGCGCACCCCTCAGCAGCGCCAGGCCCCGCTGGCTGCCGGCCGGCGGCGGCGCGTCGCGACCCACGGGCCACTCGTCCTCCGTTGGCGTGGCCCCCAGGTCGTCGCGCAGTTCCCCGTCGCGCGGGACGCGGACTCGTACGAGGTCGGCACCGGCCCCCACCAGCGACGCCGCGTCTGCAGCCGCCTCGCGCGCGTCGAACGGCCGGGCTTCGGCAGCGACGCACAGCGACGGCGCACCGCCGAAGAGGCCCGCCAGCTCCGCCCGGGCCACCCGGTTGGCCTCCAGCCGGTCGTCGGCCGCGTCCAGCCACGCCCCGAGGAGGAGGCGCGCCGGCCCCGAGCGTGATCGCTCCCGGAGCAGCGCCGCCTCTGCGGCCATGTCGACGTGCCCGTCGGCGACCTCGACGGCGAGCTCCTGCGGCTCGAGATCGTACTCGTGGGCGGCCAGCGCGAACGGCAGCGCCACGCCGGTGCGGAGCACCCGGCGGTCGGTGGCCACGAACCGGCGCAGTACCTCGTGCGCCAGCGGCCGGCCGTTGGGCGCGAGTCCGGAGACACCGATGGCACGCAGCATGGCGTGCTGGCACGCGAGGCTGGTCCGCGCGCGAGCTTCTCGTGCGAGGCGATCCGCCAGATCGTCCGCCAGCTCGAGCAGGCTCGCTGCTGCCCCAGCCAGATCACCCTCCACCCCTGGAACCACGGGGGCATGATACGGGCGCGACGCGACGCGGCGCCGGTGGGTCTGGCGGGCTGCAGCTCGAGATCCCGGTGCCCGGCCGCACCGAGGATGTGCGAATCCCCCTGCAAGGGCTGTCGCACGCGCGGGCGCGGATGCTACGATCCGGCGCGTACAGGGGGTTTGAGGGGAGGTCTCGTTGCGGGGACAGCGGCGCGACCGCGCCAGGCTCCGGCGCCGCGTCCGGGTACTGGAGCGCGCGATCCGCGAAACGAGGCTTCTCGCCGAGGCCGCCGGCATGCTCCAGGCCTGCCAGACCACCGAGGAGCTGTGCGCCGTCGTCAGCCGGACCGGCCCGGCGCTGTTCGACGGCGACGCGGGCGCTGTCTACGAGCTCACCCTGACGCGCAGTGCCGCGGTGGCCATCGTGGCGTGGGGCAATCCACCACCCTCGCAGCACGTGTTCGCCCCCTCCGATTGCTGGGGCCTGCGCCGCGGCCGCCTGCACCGCGTGGACCCCGACGCCGGCGACCCGCGCTGCCGTCACGTCGAGGAACCGACCGGCACCGGCCTCCTGTGCGTGCCGCTGGCCGCGCAGGGCGACACGTTCGGGGTCCTGCACGTGCAGGTGCGCCGGCACGTCAGGCGGCGGCGCCGTCGCGCCTTCCTGGCCCGCCGCGAGGAGCTTGCCCTGGTCCTCGGGGAGCAGCTGTCCGTGGCCATGGCGAACATCCGCGTGCGCGGCACCCTCCAGGAACAGTCGTCGCGCGACCCGCTCACCGGCCTGTACAACCGGCGCTACATGGAGGAGTCGCTCGACCGGGAGCTTCGGCGCGCGGTCCGCGAGGGCTACGGCCTGGGCCTCATCATGGCCGACCTGGATCACCTCAAGGACTTCAACGATGCCCACGGCCACGCCGCGGGCGACGTGGTGCTGCAGCTGGTGGGCCGGTTCCTCCAGGGGGCCGTCCGAGGCGAGGACGTCGCCTGCCGGTTCGGAGGCGAGGAGTTCGTCGCGATCCTCCCGAAGGCGTCCCTGGAGGACACGCGCCGGCGTGCCGAGGCTCTGCGGCAGGGCCTGCAGACGCAGCGGCTGGAGCCACTGGGCGCGCTGCTGCCGCCGATCACGATGTCGTTCGGCGTGGCCGCCTTCCCCGACCACGGGGCGAGCGGAGACGTGTTGCTGCATGCCGCCGACGCGGCGCTGTACCGGGCCAAGGCCACCGGGCGCAACCGCGTGGTGGTGGCCGGCTTGGGCGACCGCGAGGCGATCGACATCCTCGTGCGCGGCCCGCACGAGGAGCGCCTGAGGCGCTGACGCCGCTCAGGCCACGTGCGCCTCTCAGGTCGGGTGGGCCGCTCGGGCCGGGTGGGCCGCTCAGGCCAGGTGGGCCTCTCAGGCCAGGGGGTCGAGGATCGACTCCGCCTGGAACAGGTTGACCCCGCTCGCGATCACGGCCAGCAGCTGGCGCAGCCCCCGCTCCCGCTCGATCTGCTCCTCGAGGAGTCCCTGCAGGTGTTGCAGCGCGACGTGGTCTCGCCCCGCCACCGCCGCGTCCGCCGCGGCGTTCATCCGGCGCGTCACGCGGAACTCGCGGTCGAGGGCGACCGCCACGGCACGCACCGGCGACTTGTACTGGGTCGGCACCGAGGCCACCCCCGGCAGGTCGAAGTCGACCGTGGTCGCGGCCAGGAACGCCGTGACCCTGCCGGCGCGGAGCCCGCTCTCGGCCGATCGCTCGCGGAACACTTTCGCCCATCCGCCCAGGCCCCGCCGGTTGAAGTACAGCGCGATCCCCAGGCCGACCTGCTGGGCGTCGAGCTGCGCGGCGACGAGCCGCATGAGGCGGCGTCGCAGCCGTCTGCCGCTCATGCCGCCGCGCTTCGCCGTGAGCCGCGGCAGCAGGTCCGGGGCGGGCGGCAGCGCGTCGACATCGCCATCCGGCCGATGCGCTCTGCCGGGCCCCCTGGCCGCCGAGTCGGGCACGGCGTCATCGACGAGCTTCGCGAAGACCCACGGCAGATCGCGTTCCTCCGACAGCCGCCGGGACGCCATCACGCGGAAGTTCGGTCTGGCCAGGTCCGGTCACCTCGTATATCGAACGTATGCCCAGTATCGTCGGGTGCGCAAGGCCGTGCACGAGAACCGGCGACCGCTGCCTCTATGGTTCGCCTTCGGGCGCCGAGCGGGCGGGCTGCCCGGGTCGGTCATCGTCGGGCGCCGAGCGGGCCGGCCGCCCGATCCAGACACTGCCGTCGGCGAACTGCTCGGCCTTCCAGATCGGCGCCCGGCCCTTCAGCTCGTCGATCGCGTAGCGGCACGCGTCGAAGGCCGCGCCCCGGTGCGGCGCCGCGACCACCACCGCCACGCTCGCGTACCCCCGCGGGACGAGCCCGGTCCGGTGCAGGATCCCCACCCGGCGGACGCCGAAGCGCGCCTCGATCTCGTCGGCGATCGTGCCGAGGACCACCAGCGCCATCTCCTCGTACGCCTCGTACTCGAGGGCGCGCACGCTCGCTCCGGCATGTCGTGCCGCCTCCGCCTC
>DAIDTV010000205.1 GCA_027457005.1 Chloroflexota bacterium | reverse complement strand
GTGCGAGGGGAAACGACGGGGCGGCCGAGGATACCGCGGCCGATGCGTTCGCAGCCGATGCGGCCGCCGCAGCTGCCGACGGACCGGGGCTGCCGGACGTCGACGCGGGCGAGGCGCTGCACGCGGCCAGCGCGAGCGCCAGCAGGAGCGCGGCAGCAGGGCCGAGCGGGCGCGCACGAGCGAGCCTGGAGTGCCTGGAGGGGGGAACGGGGAGTCCGGGGCGCGCGGCGAGCACAGTGCTTTCCCTCTCTCTCGAAGGTGCGAGCACGACCGCGGGCCCGGCGACCGGACTGCCAGCCGCGGCCTCCCTGGCCGCGTGGCTGATCACCGTAGCGGGACTGTGCCGGATTCACACCGGCTTCGCGGATCCCGCGGTCCTGTTCTGTGGTTGTCGCCGGAGTCTACTCCCGCGGCGGCGCCATGGCGGTGGGCGAGTCGTCCGCGTGCGCCGGGCCGGCGGGCGCCGCAGTCGCGGCCGCGGGGTTCATGCCCATGGTGCGCAGCTGCCGCCGCAGCACCTTGCCGACCCCGCTGCGCGGCAGGGCGGGAACGAACTCCACCAGCCGCGGCACCTTGTACCCGGCGAGGTTCGCGCGGCAGTGCTCCACCACCATCTCGACCGTCAGCTGGGCGCCCGGACGGGGCACCACGAACGCCTTCGGCACCTCGCCGAGCCGCTCGTGGGGCGCCCCGATCACGGCCGCGTCGGCGATCAGCGGGTGGTCGTAGAGCACCTCCTCGACCTCGCCCGGCCAGACGTTGATGCCGCCCACGATGATGACGTCCTTCTTGCGGTCGACGATGCGGAAGTAGCCGTCCTCGTCGCGCGTCGCGATGTCGCCCGTGCGCAGCCAGCCTTCCGCGTCGAGCACCAGCGCGGTCTCCGCCGGGTTCTCGTAGTAGCCCTTCATGACCTGCGGGCCGCGCACGAGCAGCTCGCCCTCCTCGCCGGGCGCCACCTCGCGGCCGTCCTGCAGCGAGATCACCTTCGCGTCTGTCGAGGGGAACGGCACGCCGACGGTACCGGGCCGCCGGTCCCCGTAGAGCGGGTTGGAGTGGGTGACCGGGCTCGCCTCCGAGAGCCCGTAGCCCTCGACGACCCGCCCCTTCGTGACCGCCTCGAACCGCCGCTGGACATCGGCGGGAAGCGGCGCGCCCCCGCTGATGCACCCGTCGATGGACCGCAGGTCGAGCTGCGCCGCACGCGGATGCGCGGCGATGGCCTGGAACATTGCCGGAACCCCGGGGAACATGCGCGGCCGCTCGTGGGCGATCGCCTCGAGCATCTCCTCCGTCTCGGGGCGGGGCAGCAGCACCTGCCGCTGCCCCAGGAGGATCGCCATGTTCATGGCCACGGTCAGGCCGAAGATGTGGAAGTACGGCAGGGCGCCGAGGACGGTCTCACCGGGCGTCGCCCGGGGGAACCAGGCAGCCACCTGGACCGCGTTGGCCACCAGGTTGCGGTGCGTCAGCATGGCGGCCTTCGGCACGCCCGTGGTGCCGCCGGTGGGCTGCAGCAGGGCCACGTCCTGGGGACCCGCTGCGGACGGGAACGACGACGGGTCCGCCCGGTCGATGAGCCGCGCCAGGTGGGGCATGCCCGGCGTGTCGGCCAGCGGGTGCCAGCGGCCCTCGCGCCGCGCCTTGAGCGGGTAGAGCCGGGCCTTGATCGCGGGGAGCTGCTCGGCGATCCCGACGGTCGCGACCGGGCCGTCGAGACCCGCCTCCTCCCTCGCCGCCCGCACCCGCGGCGCGACCAGGTCCATCGCGACCGAGGCGACCGGGCGCCCCAGGCGGACGAGATCGAGGATCTCGCGCGGCACGTAGAGCGGGTTCATCGGCATGCCGACGGCCCCCGCCCGCAGCAGCCCGTAGAAGGCCACCACGTACGCGGGGCAGGTGGGCAGGTGCAGGCTGACCACGTCGCCGGGATGCACGCCGGCATCCCGGAACGCGTGGGCCATCCGATCGACCTGCCGATCCAGCGCGGCGAAGGTCGTGGTGCGCCCGTAGAAGCTCAGGGCGGCCGCGGAGGGCCACCGGGCTGCTGCCTGCCGGAGCAGGCCGTCGAGCGGGACCTCGGGGAGCTCGACCTCGGCCGGGACCCCCTGGTCGTAGTGCGTGACCCAGGGCCTGGGTCGTGCCATCACCGTCGCCATCCCTCGGCCTCCTCGTTCGCCGGTCCCGCGCCGGGCGCGGCCGGCTACACCCGGTAACCGCCTCGAGCCACCAGCGCCTCGGCCACCGACCGCCGCAGCGCGACCAGGTCCACCGGCTCACGGCGGAGCAGCCTCCGCATCCCGGCCAGGACCATCCGTCGCTCGTCTCCCTCCTGGACCCGCGCCGCGACCTCGGCCGTCCCGCGCTCCACGGCGGCGATGCCCGAGGCGACCACCAGCCGCGCGAGGTCCGCCTGGAGCGGGTCGCCCGACGCGCGTGCACGGAGCACCGCGGACTCGGCCGCGAACAGCGCGATGGCGATGTCGGCGACCCGGTACAGGACCTCCTGCTCGTCCTCCAGCCGCTCCCCGTAGCGCTGGACCGCCGCGCCGGCGGCGACCAGCAGCGCGGTGCGCATCGCCCGCACCTGCCGGAGCTCCTCGTCGAGCGGCCCGCCGTTCTCGACCGGAGCCTCCGGCGAGACGAGCGAGTCGGCCGCCCGCTTCGCCGGCCCCAGGAGGTCCAGGCGCCCCCGCATCGCGCGGCGCAGCAGCATCCCGGGCACCAGGAGGCGGTTCACCTCGTTGGTGCCCTCCCAGATCCGGTGGATCCGCGCGTCGCGGTACATCCCCGCCACGCCGGAATCCTCCATGTAGCCGTACCCGCCCATCAGTTGGAGCAGGTCGTCCACCACCTGGTTGAGACCGTCCGAGGCGAGCACCTTGGCGATCGAGCACTCGATCGCATACTCCTCCAGCGCGGCCCGTGCCTGCTCCGGATCGCCGTGCGCGCCGGCGAGCAGGCCGTCGATCAGCCCCGCGCTGCGGTACGTGACCGACTCCACCGCGTACGTCCGCTCGGCCATGGTCGCGACGCGCTCGCGGGTGAGGGGCAGGTCCAGGAGCCGCTGGCCGAACAGGCGCCGATCCGCTGCGTAGGCCACCGCCTGGTCGATGGTGGGGCGCATTCCGCCGAGACAGCCGGCGGCGAGCTTGAAGCGGCCGACGTTCAGGACGTTGTAGGCCACGATGTGGCCCCGGCCGATCTCGCCCAGGACGTTCTCCACCGGAACGCGCGCGTCGGCCAGCGTCAGCGCGCAGGTCGACGAGCCCCGGACGCCGAGCTTGTGCTCCTCCGGCTCGACGGTCAGGCCGGGCGTGTCGCGCGGCACCAGGAAGGCCGTGAACCGTTCCCCGTCGACCTTGGCGTAGATGGTGAACAGGTCGGCGAAACCGGCGTTGGTGATGAACTGCTTGCTGCCGTTGAGCAGGTAGTGCGTGCCGTCGGGCGAGAGGTCGGCCCGAGTCCTGATCGCCTGCGCGTCGGACCCGGCTCCCGGCTCGGTGAGCGCGTACGCCGCCACGACTGAGCCGTCCGCGAGCCCCGGCAGCCAGCGCCGGCGCTGCTCGTCGGTGCCGAAGAAGACGAGCGGCAGGGTCCCGATGCCGACGTGGGCGCCGTAGGTCACGGCCAGGCTCCCGGACTCCGCGAGCCCCTCGCTGACGAGCAGCGAGGTGACCTTGTCCAGGCCGGCCCCGCCGTACGCCTCGGGCACGTCCACGCCCAGGTACCCCTGCTCGCCGAGTTCCGCCAGCAGTGCCCGGTGAGCCGCGTAGTCGCGCGCCTCCACGGCGTCATGCCGGGGCGCGACGGCGCGCTCCACGAACTCGTGCACCGCGTCGCGGATCGCCCGCTGCGTGTCGTCCAGCCGCTCCGGGGTGAACACCTCGCCGGGTTCGGCCGCGCGGACGACGAATGCCCCGCCCGGGATGTCCGGGTGGCCCGCGGAACCGGACCCGCCGGCTGCCCCC
>DAIDTV010000204.1 GCA_027457005.1 Chloroflexota bacterium | reverse complement strand
TGCCTGGACCGTGCTGCGCGACCCGGCAGCCCGGGCCGAGTACGACCGCGCGCGCCGCATGTCCTCGACTCCTCCCATGGCGCCCGCCCGGCCCGTCGAGCCGTGGGAGATGCGGCCGGCCGCGCCCTCGGGCAGCCCCTCCGGCAGCGTGCTCGATTTCGGTCGGTATGCCGGTTGGTCGCTGGGGCAGATCGCCCGGCAGGACCCGGACTTCCTGGAATGGTTCTCCCGGACGCCCATCGGACGCCGGTATCGGGGGGAGATCGAGGCGCTCCTGTCCTCGCCGGCCCGCGCCGCGACGGCCCTGGCCGACGAGCGACGCCGCGGCCGTTTCCTCCGGTGAGGCGGGGCCGTTCGCGCCGCTGACGCACGCGCCCGTCGCCGGCGCGCCCGCCCCGGCTTCCGGACCGACCCCTGGGCGGTACCATGGCCCCCTCGCAAGGAGGCCCGGCGTGCGGTTCAGCAACGGCATCGTGGCGGTGGACGCACACGCCGGAGGCGAACCCGGCCGGGTGATCGTCGGCGGCGTGCTCGACGTGCCGGGCGCCACCATGTTCGAGAAGATGCGGCACTTCGCCGCGCACCACGACGACGTGCGCCTGCGCATGCTGCGCGAGCCGCGCGGTTATCCGGCCGCCAACTGCAACCTGGTCCTGCCGCCCACCAACCCCGCTGCCGCCGCGGGGTACATCATCATGGAGCAGGTCGAGTACCCGCCCATGTCGGGCACCAACACGATCTGCGTGGCGACCGTGCTGATCGAGATGGGCATGGTGCCGGTGCGCGAGCCGGTGACGGAGTTCCTGCTGGAATCGCCGGCCGGGCTGGTCGGCATCCGGGCGGACGTGGTGGACGGCAAGGCCCGCCGCATCACCTTCGAGAACGTGCCCTCGTTCGTCTTCGCGCTCGACGCGGACGTCGAGGTCCCCGGGATCGGCACCGTGAAGGTGGACGTGGCGTACGGCGGCATGATCTACGCCATCGCGGACGCCGCGGCGCTGGGCCTGCGGCTGTCCCCCGACGAGGCGCGCGACCTCGTCCGGGTGGGCGAGATGGTCAAGGCGGCCACCCGCGAGCAGGTCCCGTGCGTGCACCCGGACAACCCCGGGATCGTCGGGCCCACGATCGCGCTGCTCTCCGGGCCGGCCAGCGGCCCGCACGCGGATCTGCGGAACACGGTGGTGGTCTCGACCGGCGTGCTCGACTGGGACCGGCCCGCGACATGGACGGGCGCCCTCGACCGCTCCCCCTGCGGCACCGGGACCTGCGCGAAGATGGCCACGCTGCATGCTCGCGGCCGGCTGGGCCTCGGTCAGGACTTCCGCCACGAAGGGATCCTCGGCACCGTCTTCACCGGCCGCCTGGTCCGCGAGACCACCGTGGGCGGGAGGCCGGCCGTGGTGCCGACCATCGGTGGAACGGCCTGGATCACCGGTTTCTCCACCTACGTCCTGGATCCGGAGGACCCGTTCCCGGAGGGCTTCACCGTGGGCGACATCTGGGGCGCCGGGACCCCCGGGAACCCCGGCACCGCCGGGACAGCGCCGGACCATCAGCGCGGATCGGGCCGGGGCACCGGGACGGCCGGAGACTGACGCGCCGTGCTGGTCGTCTCGCCGGACCGGCTGCGCGAGCTCGTCCCGATGCGCGCGGCCATCGACGCGGTGCGCGACGGGTTCATCGCCGGCTCCTCCGGTGGCATCGAGCAGCCCACGCGCCTGGCCCTGGAGGACGGCCGGGCCCTGGCGATGCTCGCCGCGGACCGGCAGGGGATCGGCATGGTTCTCAAGGCGGTGACCGTCCGGAGCGGGAACCCCGGGCGCGGCCTCCCGGCGGTGCAGGCGGTGGTGGTGTGGTTCGACGGTGAGACGGGCACGCCCGAGGCGCTCATCGACGGCACCGCGCTCACGGCGATCCGCACCGGGGCGGCGTCGGGGGTGGCCACCGACCTGCTCGCCTCGCCCGATGCCGGGGTGCTGGCGATGATCGGGGCGGGTGGGCAGGCGCCCGACCAGGTGCGGGCGGTGTGCGCGGTCCGGCCCATCCGCGAGGTGCGCATCGCGTCGAGAGACCCGTTGCACGCGGCCGATCTGGCCGCGCGGCTGACTCTCGAGCTCGAGCCGGTCCTCGTCACTGCCACCACCATCCCCGGCGCGCTCGCCGGCGCGGACGTGGTGTGCACCGCGACCACTGCCACGCGCCCGCTCTTCGCGACCCGCGACCTCGCGCCGGCCGTGCACGTCAACGCGATCGGGGCCTACACCGAGGCGATGTGCGAGCTGCCGGCCGAGCTGCTGGCCGGAGCCACGGTGGTCGCCGTCGACCTGATCGACGCGGCGCTGGCCGAGGCCGGCGACCTGATCCAGGCGATCCGGGGCGGCCTCCTGCAGCGCGAGCGCCTGGTCGAGATCGGCACGCTCCTGGTGCGACGGGCCCCGCCGCCGGGTGGGCGCACGGTCTTCAAGTCGGTGGGCGTGGCGGCCCAGGACTGGGCCCTGGCCCGGCTCGCGGTCGACCGCGCCCGTGCGCGGTGAGCGGGCGGTCGATCAGGAGAGCAGGGCGATCAGCTCTCCGGCGAGCCCCAGCGACTCGGGCGTCATGAACGTCGGGTTCCGGAAGATGAAGCCCATGAAGCCGGCGTCCATGTAGGGCCGCAGGCCCTCGGCCGCCTGCGCCGGGGTCATGGCCGCCGCGGCCGCCCGGCGCTCCGGAGTCAGGCGAGCGAGCGTGGCCTGCGCCTCCCGTTCGTCGCCCACCAGCACGAACGGCGCCATGACCGTCCGGAGGATCGTCGAGGGGTCCCGGCCCTCCGCCTCGCAGTGCTGCTCGAGCACCTCGTTCTTGTGGCGAAGCTCGTCGAGCGTGCCGAACCAGTTCGTCATGTCGGCGTACCGGGCGGCCAGGCGAAGCGTCCTGCGTTCCCCGCCCCCGCCAACCAGGATCTTCGGCCCGCCGGCCTGGATCGGGCGCGGGCTGTTCAGCGCCTCCTCGATCCGGTAGTGCGGACCTTCGAAGCTCGGGCGCTCCCGGGTGAACATCAGGCGGCAGATCGCCAGGGCCTCGTCGAGGCGATCCATCCGATCCCGGATCGGCGGAAACTCGAAGCCGTACCCGCGGTGCTCGGATTCGTTCCAGCCGGCGCCGATCCCGAGCACCGCCCTCCCGCCCGAGATGACGTCGAGCGTCGTCACGATCTTGGCCAGCAGCGCGGGGTTGCGGTAGGTGACCCCGGTCACCATCGTCCCGAGTAGCACCCGGTGAGTGCGCGCGGCGATGGCCCCGAGCGTTGTGTACGCCTCGAGCATCGGCTCTTCCTCGGACCCGACGTTCCCGATCTGATAGAAGTGGTCCATCACGGTGACCATGTCGAACCCCGCCGACTCGGCCGCCTGCACGAGCTCGGTGAGCCGGTCGAACAGCCGCTCCGGCGGCACGTCGGGGTACGTGAAGCTGGGCATGTGGTAGCCGAAGAAAGGACGCATGCCTGTCGGACCTCCTGTGCACGGTGACGGCCGCGCGGCCACCGGAGGGGGATGTGCCGGCGATCTGCGCACCTGCCGGCCTGGGGTGGATCCGCGCGCCTCGGACGATACCCCAGCCGGCCGATGGCCTCCGTCGCCGGGGTCGCTGCGAGGCGCCGCAGCCTGCCGGGCCCGGGATCGCCGGTGCCGCCGGCTGCCCCAGCCGGGGATCAGCGGAGCCAGGCCCAGGCGAGGAGCGCGAGCACCACGATCCCGCCCACCAGGAGCAGGCGCGGATCGGCGGGCACCAGCGAGCCAATCTGCCCGGTGGCGCCGGTGACCGCGTCGACGATGCGCCCGATCGTGTTCGCGAAGAGCCCGCCCACCCCGGAACTGACGCTGTCCAGCAATCCGCCCATGTTCCGCCCCTCGCCCCGGCGACCCGTGTCGCCTGTGGCGAAGCCTACCCCACGCGGATCGCCGCCTCGGTAGACTCCGGCGATGAGTTCGACACCGCCCGATATCCCCCCGGCATCC
>DAIDTV010000203.1 GCA_027457005.1 Chloroflexota bacterium | reverse complement strand
CCCCCAGGTTCCGCGGCCCGAATGCCACCTCCGCCCGGACCCGGCCGGCGAAGATCTGGCGGTCCGGGTTCTGGAACGCGAGCCCCACCTTTGCCGCCAGCTGGGCGACGTGGGACCGCGTGGCGTCGACACCGTCCACCAGCACGCGCCCCTCGGTCGGTCGCAGCAGCCCGTTGAGCTGCCGGACCAGCGTGGACTTGCCGGACCCGTTCTGCCCGACGATCGCGACGCGCTCCCCCGGGCCGATCCGCAGGTCCACCCCGTCGATGGCACGCGTGCCGTCGGGGTAGACGAAGACGACCGATTCGACGGCGATCGGGATGCTCACGCCCGGTGCTCCCCGCCGCCCCGCCGGTCCATGGCCCCGGCTGGTCCCGCCGGCCCACCGTCTTCGCGGCTGGCTGCCGCGACCGGGTCGAGCGCCCCGGCCGGCAGGGCAGCGTCCGG
Organism: Chloroflexota bacterium; assembly: GCA_027457005.1. GTDB lineage: Bacteria > Chloroflexota > Limnocylindria > Limnocylindrales > CSP1-4 > JAJYNJ01. The sequence goes on along the minus strand of DAIDTV010000203.1, from coordinate 3,584 downwards.
ATCGAGCCCCGCGGCCGAGAGCGCCCTCCGCAGCCGGACCGCCGCCGGCGGCTCGATCCACAGCTCCGCGAGCCGCGGGTCGGCCAGGATCACCGCCGCCGGTCCCGACTCGAGCACCCGCCCCCCGTCGATCACCACCACCTGGTCGGCCAGCGCCGCGAGCAGCTCGGTCTTGTGCTCGACGATCAGGACTCCCGTCCCCGTCTCGCCGGCCAGGTGCGCAAGCGCCTCGCCGACCAGCCGCGTGCCCTGCGGGTCGAGCTGGCTGGTCGGCTCGTCGAGCACCAGGTAGGCGGGCCGGAGCGCCAGCACGGACGCCAGCGCCACCAGCTGTGCCTGCCCGCCCGAGAGCCGGGCGGGGTCCTTCGGCGCCAGCGCCTCGATGCCCAGCATCGCCATCGCCCACTCGACCCGGCCCACGACTTCGGGGATGGGGAGCCCCAGGTTGCGCGGCCCGAACGCCAGCTCCTCGTAGACCGTCACTGCGGTGCCGGAGAGCTGCGTGGTTGGGTTCTGGAAGAGCACGCCGCAGCGCTGCGCGAGCTCGTGCGGCTTCAGCGACCGGGTCTCGGTCCCGTCCATGGTCACCGAGCCGTCGAGGCGTCCGCCGATGGACGCCGGCGCCAGCCCGGACGCGACCAGGCAGAGCGTGCTCTTGCCCGCCTCGTTCGGGCCGACCAGGCCGGTCACGCGGCCCGGCGTCACCTCCAGGGTGATGCCGGCCAGCACGTCGCGAGGGGTTCCGGCATACCGGTAGGTCGCGCCGGACAGGGCGAGCGTCACGCCCGACACCCGCGGCCCGTGGCGACCACGGTCGAGCCGGGAACCGCGACCGAGCCGCGAACCGCGACCCAGCCGGGAACCGCGGCCGAGCCGGCAACCACGGTCAAGCCGGCGATGGCGGCCGCGCGGCCTGTCACGGCAGGTGCAGCACGCCGGCGATCTCGGCGGCGATCGCGGCGATGGCGCCCAGGAACAGCACCCAGCGCAGCAGGCGCTGTGCCGCACTGTCGGGGAGCGTCCGGAGCACGGTCCGCCGGGCCGGCGCCGAGAACGCGCGTGCCTCCAGTGCCATGGTCTGTTCCTCGACCTCGGTGAGTGCCCCGAAGATCATCGGCCCGGCCAGCGGCACGATCCCCCTGACGCGCCTCGACAGCCCGCCCTCGGTATCCATGCCGCGTGCCCGCTGCGAGTCGGTGATCTCAGCCGCGCGTTCGCCCATGCGCGGCACCATCCGGATCGCCGAGCCGATCACGAACGTCCCGCGCCGACCGAGCCCGCGGCGCTCGAGGTCCGCCAGCAGGTCGTCGGTCGGCGTGGTCAGGCCCAGGATCGCCGCCGACAGCGCGAACGCGATCACCCGCAGGGTCGCCTGCAGCGCCGCCGTCAGGCCGCTGTAGGTCGGGGCCAGCGGACCCACCCGCACGATCACGTCCGTCGCGCCGGGATACAGGAGCGTGTTGACCAGCAGGATCGAGATCACCAGCGGGATGGTCGCGAGGGCGAACGGCGCCATGCGTCGAGCCACGCCGGCGGCAGCCGCGGTGAGCGCCAGCACTACGAGGACCGCCAGCGGGCCCGTCCAGCCGCGCACGCCGAAGGCGATGGCCGCCTCCGCGAAGGCGATCACCAGTTTCGTCGTCGGGCTCAGCCCCTGGTACGCGCCCCTGGTCGGGCGCAGGACGTACCCGGGCAGCGTTGCACGCGAGGCGGCGCCGGCCGCCGGCGAGGTCACCGGGTGCGGTCGCCCACGGTCCGCTCGCCCAGCGGGAAGCGCGCGATCAGCCTCGGCGAGAGGCTCATCAGCACCAGGAACACCACGAAGCTCGTGATGGTCTTGTCGATCGGGTCGCTGAAGAGGCCCTGCCCGAGCGAGGCGTTCATCACGTCGGCACCGCCCTGCCGGAGCGCGGCGACAATCAGGTCCGTGCCGGAGCCGGTCACGCCCTCGAACAGGTAGGCGGCGATCGGCGCCGACACGATCGCGGCCACGACGCCGGTCAGCGCGCCGGCGACCGCTACCCACGCACCTGCGGCGTCCTTGCGGACCAGCACCACGGCACCGACCACGATGGCGGCGATGATGCCGATCACGATGATGGCGCCGTAGACCCACGCGGGGTAGCCGCTCCCCGAGGCGCCGTAGGCGGGAATCGTGTACATACGCCAGGCGAGGAGGGCGATGATCAGGATCGCGAGCGCGGCCGATGCGTACAGCCGCGTGCCGGTCTCCGGGCGCGGACGGTACACGCCGAGGTAGCCCCAGAGCCCGGCGAGCAGGCCGATGACCCCGGCGGTCACCGCGAAGGGGCCGATGCTCCCGCCGCCAATGCCGGGGGCGTACTGCCAGATGATGTTGGACAGGATGCCGGTGAGCGCCCCGGCGATCGGGCCCGCCAGCACGCCCACCAGGATCGTGCCGATCGAATCCAGGTAGATCGGAAGCTTGAGCACGGTCTGCACGGTGTAGCCGAGGACGATGTTGATCGCGATCGCCACCGGCATGAGGGCGATCACGCGGGTGGGGAACTGCCGCGAGATCCAGTTCATCAACCTCTCCTCCCGTCCCGGCGCGCGACGCCGTTTCGTCCCAACCGGCATCCATGACCTGCGCCGGTCTGCCGGCTCGCGTGGAACACGCTCAGCTTGCCACGCCGGCACCCCTCGCCGCCAGCCCTCCCAGCCGGTCGACCAGGCGGTCCAGGAACGTATCCGCGTCCGCCTCCACGGCCACGTCCGCGTTGGCGGTGCGGTGCCACAGCCCGCGCCAGTCGGCCACCGTCTGCCCGGCCGCGACCTCGCCGGCCACCTCCACGTCCACGGCCACCGGAGTGGCCCGAACGAGCGCCCCGTCGAGCGCGACAGCCACCACCAGGGGATCGTGGATGAAGGCGCCGTAGAAGCCGTCCGCCTTCGCGTGGAACTCCATGTAGAAGCGCAGCGAGTCCGCAAGGTAGCGGAGGACGGCATTGGCCGGGGCCGGGCCCCCGGCGGACCGGACGCGCGCCTCCAGCGCGGCCCCGTCCGTGCCGGCGCGCCGGCCCAGCGCGGCCACGTGCTCGGGCAGCAGCTTCGCCCGCTCGGTCACGTCGAGACCCAGCGCCAGGATGCGGGAGACGGGCGCGTCGCGGGCGGACGTCGGGCCACGAGGCCGCGACGCGTCGCGGTCGATCGCCGACGCCCAGGCCCGGAACACGACCTGCGCGGCCTCCGGGTCGACGTGCACGTTCCACTCGCTCACCGGCGTGGTGTTGCCCGGCACGCGGTAGGCGCCGCCCATCATCACGACGCGTCCCAGCAGGCGCGGCAGTTCCGGCTCGCGGAGCACCGCCAGCGCGACGTTCGTGAGCGGCCCGAGCGTGACCAGCGTGATCTCGCCCGGCCGGCGTCGCGCCTCCTCCACGATCAGGTCGGCCGAGTGCCGCGCGGAGAGCGACATGGTCGCCGGAGGCAGTTCCGCCCAGCCGATGCCGAAAGGCCCGTGCGTCTCCGGCGTGGTGACCAGTTCGCGTGCGAGCGGCACCTCGCGGCCGAGCGCCACCTCGACATCAGTGCGGCCGGCCAGCTCGAGCACGGCCCGGGTG
>DAIDTV010000202.1 GCA_027457005.1 Chloroflexota bacterium | reverse complement strand
TCTCGGATTCGTGGACCGGGCACTTCTTTGTCCCGTTCGCGCCCGACGGCACGCCGGACGCGGAGATCCAGCAGCGACTGGAGGCCAACAGCTGGGGCGACATACCCACCACGTCGGTGCACGAGGCGTACCCCGGCCACCACTGGCACCTGGTGATGCGCAAGCGCAACCCGAGCCCGGTCCGGCGCGTGTTCGGCACGCCGTACTTCAACGAGGGCTGGGCCCTGTACGCCGAGCGCGTGATGCGGGAGCGCGGCTTCTTCACGGACCCCGTCCAGGAGCTGTTCCACCTGAAGGCGACCCTGTTCCGCGCGGCCCGCATCGTCGTGGACACCAGCATCCACCTGGGCGAGATGACCTACGAGGAGGCCGTCGGCTTCATGCGGACGAAGGCCGGCCTGCCCGAGCCGACCGCGAAGGTGGAGGTCGGGCGCTACTGCGCGTGGCCCACGCAGGCATCCGCATACCTCACGGGCTGCCTGGAGATCCTGCGGATCCGGCGCGACTGGCTCGATGCGCGCGGGTTCGTCGGCGTCGCCCCGGCCGACGTGCCGGTGGCGGCGATCCGGGAGTTCCACGACACGCTCACCGGGAGCGGCTCGCTCCCGCTGGGACTGGCGGAACGGGTGATGACCGGCGAACAGCCGGTGTAGCGGCAGGTGGACGCCGTCCGGGCGTTCACATGCAAGCCGAAGCGCAAGGAACTCGGCCGCGAGGAGACCGAAACCACGCATATCCGCCGGTACACTCGAGGTTGCCGGCGTCGCCGATGCCTGTCCCGTGCCGACGCCGGCATACTCCCCCGCGCGTACTGGTTTCTCGTGGTCGACCGCGACGATCCCGAGGAGCGGCGCCTTCGCGAGTGCTACGGCAGGACCATCGGGGTATTGCCCGACCCTCCGCCACTGGTACGATCGCATGGCGACGAGACGGCAGCGTCGCAGCAGACAGATGGCATACATGCACTCATGGCCTTTCCGGGCGACGCGCCTGACCTGGCTCGCGGCGATCGCGCTGGCACTCGCGGCCTGCTCGACCTCCGCGGCTGGCACCAGCGCGCCCACATGGCTGCCCGACGGGATCCCGGTCCCGGCTGACGCCGCGGTCGTGGTGGGCCAGGGCGGTGGCTATGACGCGGGCGCGACCCTCTATGCATACAGCTCCGACCTGGGCCCGGCCGCGGCCCTTGGCGGCTACGGGGCCCAGCTCACCGCCGCGGGCTACGCACGGGTCGGGAGCAACGGGCCCTGGCAGCTGTACCGCCGCGGCGCGACCCTGGTGGCCGTCCGGGCCGGGCAGAGTGGCCCGCCCACGGATCTCCTGGTGCGCGTGACTACGACCCCGGCGACCACCTCTCCTGCGAGTGGCAGCGCACAGGCCGGCGGACCCGGGAGCGCCTCGAGCGGCACCGCGAGCGGCGGCGGCAACGGCAGTCCGGCCACCGCGGGCACCTCCAGCGCGAACAGCAACCCCGCACCGGGCGCCAACGGTTCCGCCAACGGCAACCCGGCCGGCAACGCCGGCGGCAACCCCGTCCCGGGCGCCAACGGGGCCACGGCCAACGGCAACCCGGCCGCCAATGCCGGCGGCAACCCCAACCCAGGCGCCAACGGGGCGGCCAACGGCAACCCGGCCGGCAATACGGCCGCGCCGGTGCCCCAGCCGCCGCCAGCCCACGGCCAGCCTGCCGCGCCACCCGGTCAGGTCGGTCGGACGCCTCCCCCGGGCGCCGCGAAGACGCCGAAACCGTGAGCCGCAGATGGTGAGCGACCAGATCCGTCGCGTCCTGCTGGTCGACGACGACGTGCGCCTGCTCGCGCAGCTGACCGAGCGCCTGGAACGCGACGGTTTCGAGGTTCAGCCTGCAAGGTCTGGCGCCGAGGCCATCTCGCGGTTCACCGCGTTCCTGCCCGACATCGTGGTGCTCGACCTGATGATGCCCGGGATGGACGGCGAGGAGACGGCGGAACGACTGCTCCACCTGGGGGACGTGCCGATCATCGTGCTGTCGGCGATCACCGCGGGTGAGAGCAAGGTCAGGTTCATCGAGCGGTATGCCGAGGACTACGTCACCAAGCCGTTCGATTACGCCGAGCTGCGGGCCCGCATCAAGCGCGTGTCACATCGCCTCGGCGAGCGCGTCCGCGAGCGGGAGTTGCGGCTCGGGCCGGAGCTCACGCTGGTCCTGCAGCGACGCGAGGCGTGGGTCTCCGGCCGACGCGTCCCTCTCAGCCCCATCGAGGCCCGGTTGCTGACGGCGCTGTCGCGGGAGCTCGGTCGGGCCGTACGGACGGAGCAACTGGTCGCGCGCGGCTGGAGCGAGGTGGACGCCGCCGACGAGTCGTTCGTCTGGGTCTCGGTCCGCCGCCTGCGGCAGAAAATCGAACCCGACCCGGACCATCCGCGCTACCTGGTGACCGAGCGGGGAGTCGGCTACCGGCTGGTGCCGGCCACGACCTGACCGGCGGCCCATGGCGCCGCCCCGGGGGCTCTCCTACCGTCAGCAGCAGACACTCTCGCTGCTGATCCTCGCCGTCGTCCCGGTCGTGCTGGTCGCGGCCATCGTGCTGGGACAGGTCGACGCGGCGGTGCGAGCGGATGCCGACAGCCGCACGACCGGCGCCGGGCGCGCAGTCCAGAGCATCCTGGGGTCCGAGGCGGCGTCGCTCGACAGCCTGGCCCGGACCTACGCCACGTGGAACATCCTCCAGGGCTACGTCGCGAGGCTCCAGGAGCAGGACATCGCCCAGACCGTCATCGACTTCCAGGTAGCCCAGGGCGGCGTGGACGACGCGGTCGTGGTTGCGGGATCGAACACTGTCGGTGGAGGTCCCGCGGCCGACGTGAGTGCGCTCGAGGCGTTGCTGCGACGCGCATTGGCCCGGGGGGGGACGCTCCCGCAGTCGACCTACGCGGACCTGCCGGGCGGCGTCTACCAGGTCTCGCTGCAGCCGATCGACCTGGCCGGCCTGTCCGGCCCGGGCGTGACCGCGAGCGGCGGCCATGCCGGCCTCGCCTTCGCGCAGCGCCTTGGTTCCGACTTCGTGGTGCAGGCCAAGGGGCTCACCGGCTTCGACGTCGCCGTGTACGACGCGTCGGGCGCCCTCACGGCGGCCTCCGACCAGGCACTCGCGCAGCAATCGGCCCCGGGCACCGCCCCACGGTCCAGCGACGGCGACGCGCTCGTGCTCCGGCGGCTCCCGAACAACGTCTTCGCGGTCTCCCTGCCCGTGCAGGGCCTGTCCGCAACGGGCGCGTCCACGCTGGTGGGCACCGTCGTGGTCGCCACCGAGCTCGGCCTCGCCTCGACCATCGGCCCGAGCCTGGTGCCGTATCTCGCGGCCCTCCTCGCCCTGGTGCTGGTCTTCGCCGCATCCCTGGCCGTCTACCTCGCCGATCTGCTGCGACGGCGCCTGGGCGCGGTGGAGGCCGGACTCGCGGCCGTTGCCTCCGGCGACCTGGGGGCACGGCTGCCCGCAGGCGACCGGGATCAGCTGGACCGGCTGGCGGCGTCGCACAACCGGCTTGCCGCCGCGCTCGAACGGCGCGACCGGGTGGTGTGGCGGTCCCTGGAGGCGCTGGAGGCGCTGCGCCCGGAACGCGGCCCGGCGAACCTGCTCGGCGACGTCCTCGAGGCAGCCCGCTCGATCTTCGAGCTGGATACATGCTGGCTGCGCGACGGGACCGGTGCGGTGGTGGCCGCGTCGCCTCCGGGCCCCCCTCCCGCGTCGGCCGACCTCGACGCGATCCCCGGCAGCCGCCTGGAGGGCACGGGGACGTCGGTCGGGTCGTGGACGGTCGCCGACCGTGCCCTGTGCGGGCTGTGCGCGCGGGCGGCCGGGGTTGCGCTCCGCAGCGCCGGGCTGCACGAGGAGGCCTCGCGGCGAGTCGAGCGACTCGGGCGCGCCAACGAGCTCCAGCGCGAGTTCGTACGGGGCCTGGGCCACAACCTGCAGGCGCCCCTGTCAAGGATCCTGATGTCGTCCGAGGATCTCGTGGCGGCATCCTCGACCGATGACGCCCTTCGCCGCCACGCGGACGCGATC
>DAIDTV010000201.1 GCA_027457005.1 Chloroflexota bacterium | reverse complement strand
GCCTGAAACACGGCCCACCGCCGTGTCAATCCGTACACCTGGGGATGTCCACCTGCGGAACTGTGGACATTTGGGGTGCGCTGACCGCTGCGGCTCGGGGTACTGTCGGTCGCGAGCCCCACCCCGATCTCGTACCGTCGGGCGGACCCGACGCGCCGTCCGGGCATCTCCCCGTGGCGTGCCCCGGATGTGGCTGGTCGGCGTACATGCGGACCGCGGCGGCCACGGACGCGGGCCCCGAGACCCGGCCGGGCAGCGGTCACGCGTCTTCGGACCGGGTGTCGTAGGCAGGCACCCATCGGCGCGGGTTGATCCGCTACGCTGACCGCCAGTAGTCCATGTTCACGACACTGGAAGGACGCTCGCAGTCGGCATGGAGCACGTTCTCCGCGTTTCGCGACGGGGCTGCCCGTGACGCTGGTGGATCGGATCGATCGGCGCCATGTCGACGCCGTCGTGGTCGGGGGCGGGCCCAACGGCCTTGCCGCGGCGATCGAGCTCGCGCGGGCGGGTCGCTCGGTCAGGGTCTACGAGGCGGCCGGGACGGTCGGCGGAGGGACACGATCGGCGGAACTGACGCTGCCGGGGTTCGTGCACGACGTCTGCTCGGCCGTGCACCCGCTCGGGGTCGCGTCACCGTTCTTCCGGTCACTCGACCTCGCGCGGCACGGGCTCGAATGGATGCAGCCCGACGCCCCGGTGGCACACGCGCTCGCACCGGGCCGCAGCGTGGTCCTGGAACGGAACCCTCTCGCGATGGCCGATGCGCTCGGTCGGGATGCCGGCGCCTGGGCGCGTCTCTTCGGGCCGCTCGTGCGGGAGTGGGAACGGCTGGTGCCGTCGCTGCTCGCGCCGGTGGTGCGGCCGCCACGCCACCCGGTGCTGATGGCCCGCTTCGGGCTTCCGGCGCTCCTCCCCGCCACGACGCTCGCCGGCCTGTCGTTCCGTGGTCCGGCCGCGCGGGCGCTCTTCGGCGGGATGTCCGCCCACTCGATGGTCCCGCTGGGCCGCCCGCTCAGCGCCTCGTTCGGGCTCGTGCTCGGGGTGCTGGCCCACGCCGTTGGCTGGCCCGTGGCGCGCGGCGGGAGCGGCAGCATCGCGGCCGCCCTGGAGGCCGAGGCGCGCGCACTCGGCGTCGAGCTCGTGACCGGGCAACGGGTGGGCTCGCTGGACGAGCTGCCTCCCGCCCGCGCGATGCTGCTCGACCTGACGCCCCGCCAGGTGGCGGCGCTGGCCCGGGACCGGCTGCCGGCCGGGTACCGCCGCCGGCTGGAGCGTTTCCGCTACGGCCCCGGCGTGTTCAAGATCGACTGGGCGCTGGACGGACCGATTCCCTGGAGTGATCCGGGCACCTCGCGCGCCGGGACCGTCCACCTCGGCGGGCCGATCGAGGAGGTGACCGCCGCGCTGGCACGGGTGGCCGATGGGCGCGTGGCGGAGCGGCCGTACGTGATCATCGTCCAGCCCACGCTCGCCGACCCGACCCGCGCCCCTGCCGGCAGGCACATCGCATGGGCGTACTGCCACGTCCCGAGCGGATCGACGGCCGACATGACCGCGGCGATCGAGGCCCAGGTCGAGCGGTTCGCCCCCGGCTTCCGCGATCTCGTCATTGCCCGGGCGACCCGCGACGCAGCGGCGATGGAGTCCTACGACGCGAACTACGTGGGTGGCGACATCAACGGCGGGATCCAGGACTGGCGTCAGCTGCTCTTCCGGCCTCTCGTCCGCTGGAATCCCTACACGACCCCGGCGCGCGACCTGTTCATCTGCTCGTCATCCACGCCGCCCGGCGGTGGGGTCCACGGGATGTGCGGGTGGCATGCCGCCCGAGAGGTGCTGCGCCGCACCTGATCCGGCTGCTGGATCGCACCTCCGGGGGGCCGCGGGCGCGCGGCCTGCCGGACGACGGTTCTGCCCGGTGTCGGTCCCTGCTCCCCCGACAGCAGCGGCCGGAGATTGGCGCGGCCTGCCGGCCCGTCCACCTGGCACCTTGTCGGCGCCATCGGGACCGCGATCGCGGATCGGATGCGGGGGCGTTGTCTCGCGGCCGTGCCCAGGGCCGCACCGGACCGAGCCACCGGCGGTCTCCTCGGACCAACCACCTGCATCGGGAAGGCCGCGGCGGCCAGCCGGACGGGTCGCTCCTCGGCGACGGCAATCGCCTGGTCGCCCTGCGGGGAGCTGGCGCGGCTGGCTCCGTGCCGTCTGCATGGCCCTGATCGCACACACGCATGCCACGCGCCTGGCCCCCGTGGCCGCGAGGCAGAATCCGGCCGAATGGCTGTAGGCCGGGAGCGTCCGCGGGCCTACGATCCTCGCGTCCCAAGGGCGTGGCGGAAGGGCTCTCGGGGCGGGGGGGTTCCATGCAGTTCCGCGTCCTGGGCCCGTTCCAGGTCGTCGAGGACGACCACACGCTCGCGGTCGCCGCCGGCCATCAGCGTGCCCTGCTCGCGCTCCTGCTGCTCCACGTCAACCGGGTGGTCACGACCGACCGGATCCTCGACGAGCTGTGGGGTGACGATCCGCCGGCGAGCGGGGCGAAGACGGTCGCCTTCCACGTCTCCCGCCTGCGCGATGCCCTGCGGCCCGCGCGCGCCCCGGGTGAAACGGAGGGCATCGTCGCGACCACGGCCGGCGGGTACGTGCTGCGCGCCGCGCCGGACCAGATCGATGCGTGTCGCTTCGAACGGCTGGCGCTCGAGGGGCGGCAGCTGCTCGGCGACGACCCGGAGGCCGCGAGGGCGCGCATCTCAGACGCGCTCGCGCTGTGGCGCGGAGAACCATACGCAGAGTTGGCGGACGCCGCCTTCCTGCAGCCGGAGATCGGGCGTCTCGAGGAACTGCGCCTGCAGGCGGCAGAGGACCGTTTCGACGCCGAACTCGCGCTTGGGCGGCACGCCGATGTCGTCGACGAGCTGACCGCGCTCGTCGACCAGCATCCGTTGCGCGAGCACGCCCGTGGCCAGCTGATGGTCGCGCTGTACCGGGCCGGGCGCCAGGCGGAGGCGCTGCGGGCGTATGCGGCCGGCCGGCAGCTCCTGGCCGAGGAGCTCGGCATCGATCCCGGCCCGGAGCTCCAGCAGATCGAGGGGCAAGTGCTGCGCCAGGATCCGCGGCTGGACGCGCCGGTGCGTCATCACGTCGTCCGCAACCCGTACAAGGGGCTGCGGCCATTCGAAGAGCGGGACAGCGCGGACTTCTTCGGGCGTGAGGCGCTGATCGCGCGCCTGATCGCCCGGCTGGCCGAGGTGCAACGTCGGGGCCGCCTGCTCGCCGTCGTCGGGCCCAGCGGCTGCGGCAAGTCCAGCGCCGTGCGTGCCGGTCTGCTCCCCGCACTGCGGCGCGGGGAGATCCCCGGCAGCGAGGGCTGGGCCCTTGCCGTCATGCAACCCGGTGCGCGCCCGTTCCGTGAGCTCGCGGCGGCGCTGATGGTCGTGATGCCCGACAGCGTGGATGGGCTGGAGACGCGCCTGCGCGAGGCGGGCGGGCTGGCGCGCGAGCTGCAGGCGCACCCGGGCGCGCCGCTCGTGCTCGTCGTAGACCAGTGCGAGGAGCTGTTCTCGCTCGCCGGTGAGGACGACCGCGATGCATTCTGCGCGGCGCTCGTCGACGCGCTGTCGGGGGCCGACGGCCGGCTGCTCGTAGTCGCGGGGCTGCGTGTCGACTATCTCGGTGGGCCGCTGGTGGTGCCCGGGGTCGGGGAACTGATCCGGACCGGGACCGAGATCGTGACGCCGATGACGCGCGACGAGCTGGAGCGGGCGATCGTCCGGCCGGCCGAGTCGGCGGGCGTGCAGCTGGAGGCCGGCCTGGTCACGCAGATCCTGTCCGACGTCGCGCGGCAGCCGGGCGCGCGCCCCGTGCTCCAGTTCGCGCTCACGGAGCTGATGGCGCGCGCTGACGGTGCGCGGATGACGCGCGGGGCCTACGAGGCCATCGGAGGCGTGCCGGGGGCGCTCGACCGCCAGGCCGAGTCGACGCTCACCGGGCTCGACCCCCCCCGCATCGAGATCGCCCGCCAGGTGTTCCTGCGCCTCGTGGTCCCGGGC
>DAIDTV010000200.1 GCA_027457005.1 Chloroflexota bacterium | reverse complement strand
GTGCCCTGCTCGACCTCCGTGCCTTCGCCGCGGGCGTGCTGCTCGGGCTTGCTGCCCTCTCGCGTCTGACGGTGGCCTTCGGCGCGCCCTTCATGGTGTTCGTGGGCTCGGGGACCTGGCGGTCGCGACTGGTCTCCGCGGGCATCGGGGTCGCCATCCCCCTCGTGGGGCTGGTCGCCTACAACCTCGCCTCGACGGGCCAGGTGTTCAACCCCGCGTACAACGCCATCGCCCGGATCGAGTACCACCCCGTGCCGGCGCTCTACCATGCCGGCTGGGGGGTGGAAGACCTCCGGTACATCCCGCAGAACGTGGTGTTCTCCCTGTTTCACCTGCCCGACGTCCGGCCCGGGTGCGGCCTGGCCCTCCTCGACCCGACCTGCGGCACCGTGCAGCCCGACCCGCTCGGGATGGGACTGCTCCTGACCAGCCCGGCCTACCTGCTGGCGATCCCGGCGCTCCGGTGGATCCGCAGCGACCGGGTGGTGGCCGGGGCCGCGCTGGCCACTCTCCTGGTGGCCCTGGCGGACCTGGCGCACTTCAGCCAGGGGTGGGTGCAGTTCGGCTGGCGCTTCAGCAACGACTTCGCCCCGTTCGCGCTGGTGCTGGTCACCCTGACCATGGCGCGGAGGGGCCTCGACCGCTGGGTCCTGCTCCTGGTGGGCCTGTCCGTACTGATCAACCTGTGGGGCGTGTACTGGGGCCTGGTGCTCGGATGGTGAGCGGGATCGTCACCTTCGTGGTCGCACTGGGCCTGTACTGGCCCACGATCATGCCGGGTGTCGGGTTCTGGGACACCGCGGAGTTCCAGACGGTCGGACCGGTGCTGGGAATCGCGCACCCCACGGGCTTTCCCTCGTATGTGCTCCTGACGTGGGCCGCCAACATCCTGCTGTCGCCGTTCGGCGAGACCGCCTTCCGGATCAACCTGTTCTCCGCGATCCTGGTCGCGGGGGCGGCCGGTTTCGTGGCGGCAACCATCCACCGGCTGACCGGGCGCTCGATCCCCGCCGTGGGTGGCGGCCTGCTGCTCGCCGTGTCGTCGATCGCGTGGTGGACCGCCGAGCGCGCCGACCCGCATGCGCTGCACCTGTTCCTGTCCATGCTCCTGCTGTACCTGCTGGTCGCGTGGACGCAGCGCGTGCGCGAGGTCGATCCGCGACGCGCCGGGGTGCCCGACCGGACCGCGGACCGCCTGCTGCTGGCGGCGGCTGCCGTCTTCGCCGTGGCGCTCGGGAACCACGCCCTCACGGTGCTCCTGGCGCCGGGCATCCTGGTGCTGCTGCTGGCGGTGCAGCCCCGGCTCTTCGTCCGCCGGCTCCGCCTGGTCGCCGCCTGTGCCGGCGTGATCCTGCTCGTGACCGTGCTGCTGTACGCGTACATTCCGATCCGCGCGTCGATGAACCCGCCCCTCGACTACGCCCGACCGACGACGCCCGCCCGGTTCGCCTACCTGGTGCTGGGGCTCCAGTTCAGTGGGCTGCTCCAGAATCCGCTGGCGGGCGGGGTGGGTCCGGTGGTGGACTTCTTCGCGACCAACCTCAGCATGGCCGTCCTGGTACTGGCACTGGCGGGGTTCATGCTCGCGCTGGCCCGCTTCGGCCGGCTGCGCGGGGTGGGGATCCCCGTCGCGCTGCTGACCGTCACCTGGTTCGTGCTGGTCACCGTGTTCGCCCGCGCCTACAACGACGGGTTCCCCGATCGCTACTACCTGGTTCCCGTCGCGATCCTTGCCCTGTGGGCCGGCGTCGCGGCAGCGCTGGCTTGGGACGCAGTTGCCGCGGGCGCGATCCGGCTGTGGAGCCGGGGCTTCCCCCTGCCGCTCCGGCTCGTCGCGATCGTGGTCGCGGCGGTCGTCGTGCTGGCCCTGCCCACGCAGCGCGCCCTGGCGGGCCGGACCGATCAGACCGGCGCCGCCGGCAACCAGGGCGCGCAGTGGCTCGACGCCGCCTACGCGATCCTCCCCCGCGATGCCGTCGTCATCTCGTGGTGGAGCTACTCCACGCCACTCTGGTACGGGCGCTGGGTCGAGGGGCGCCGACCGGACGTCCAGATCGTGGACGACCGGACCCTGCTCGACGACGGGTACGACACGGTGCAGAACGCGATCCGCCACTTCGAGGCCCTGGGCCGGCCCATCTACCTGATCCGGCAGCCCCAGCAACTCGCGTCACTCGCGTCCCAGTATCACCTCGTGCAGCATGACACGATCCCTGGCTACAGCCCGCTCTGGGAGCTAGTGCGATGACACCGACCAGGGAGCGCCTCCCGGCGTTCTCCTACTTCTTCCCGGCCCATGACGAGGCGGACAACATCGAGGGGCTCGTCGCCGAGGCCCTGGAGGCACTCCCCGAGCTGGCCGACCGCTTCGAGATCATCGCGGTCGACGACGGGAGCACGGACGCCACGCCCGCCATGGCCGATCGACTGGCGGCCGAGCATCCCGGGGTGGTGCACGTGGTCCACCACCCCGGCAACCTGGGGTACGGCGCAGCCCTCCGGAGCGGGTTCGCCGCCTCGCGCTACCCGGTGGTCGGGTTCACGGACGGCGACCGCCAGTTCCGCGTGGCCGATCTCGGCAGGCTCCTGGACCGGCTGGCCGCGCCTGCGTCGCCGGATGCGGTGGTCGGGCACCGGCTGCGGCGGGCCGACCCCGTCGTGCGGCTGCTGTACGCCCGACTCTACCGGCTCGCGCTGCGCACGTTCTTCGGGCTCCGGGTTCGCGACGTGGACTGTGCGTGCAAGGTCTTCCGGCGGCAGGCGCTCGAAGGGGTACGGCTGGAGTCGGGCGGCGCCTTCCTGTCGGCGGAACTGCTGATCAAGTTCGCCGCTCGGGGCGGCCGGCTCGAGGAGGTCGGCGTGCCGCACTTCCCACGGACGGCCGGGCGCGCCACCGGCTCGAACCCGCGCGTGGTCCTGCGCGCGGTCCGGGACTTCTGGCTGCTGCGGCTGCGCCTCTGGGCGAACCGGCAGGCGGCGCTGCGTCGGGGTGAGCCGGTGCTGGGGGCCGGACGAGGCTAGCGCCCCGGCCTGCCCTCGGAGCCGCCGCTCCCCGGCGTGTCGCCCAGGTCGATGTCGAGCGAGTTCACGAAGTCGCGAAAGACGGCCAGCTGGTCGCCGCCCTCCTCTTCGGAATCCGGCTCCGGTTCCACGCCGGCACGATCCAGCACCGCCTGCGTCGCGTAGATCGAGACGCCGCCGCGGATCGCGAGCGCGATGGCGTCGCTCGGGCGTGCATCGACGTCCAGCGCGCGCCCACCCACCTCGAGATACATCCGCGCCCGGAACGTCTCGTCCGCCAGGTCCGAGACCACCACCTGGCGCAGGGTCGCGCCCAGGCGCTCCAGCGTGCTCACGAACAGGTCGTGGGTGAGCGGCCGCTCGGGCTTCAGGTCCTGGAGCTTCATGGCGATCGCGTTGGCCTCCCAGGGGCCCACCCAGATCGGCAGGTAGCGCTCGCGCCCGAGCTCCTTGAGGATCACCACGTGCTGGCTGGAGAGCATGTGGACCCGTACGCTCTCGACGACCATCTCGCTGAGCCCGTCCGACTCCATGGCGGGATTCTACACGCGGGTCCGGGGCGCCCCGGACATCACGGGCGGGCGCTCGGGCGGATGGTGGGTTTCACGGTCCGCCGGCGGGTGGCGGTGGGCGACGGCGACGGAGAGGGCGAAGCCGCCGCCCCGCTCGGCGCCGCCTCGAGCGGCGTGACCATCAGTCGGTCCTTCGTGACCCACACGATCGAGGGCGTCCTGCCGCCCCCGGGGTCCAGCAGGAACATGCCACGCACGTCCTGGAACGGCGGCGTCCCGTCCGACGCGATGTACTGGCCGAGGTAGGCGCCCGTGGCCTTGTCGAAGGCGACCACCCGGCTCCAGGCCGCGTCGTAGACGTACAGGGTTCCCTGGCCGCGCGTGGCGGTCGCGGTGAGCAGCTGATAGTGGTGACCCGGGCGCAGGTCCTGGTTGTCCGGCGGCACCTGCAGCGAGAACGACGTGTCGGGCCGTCCATTGACGAACCGGGTGACTGTGTCCGTGCTCAACGCGTAGATGTCGCCGTCGATGAAGAGCTGCT
>DAIDTV010000199.1 GCA_027457005.1 Chloroflexota bacterium | reverse complement strand
CGTGCCGCTGGCCGACGAGGAGGCCGATACGGCGGCGCACCTGATCGGTGGGGCGATGATGGACTACTTCGCGCAGTCGGATCAGGAGCCTTCTCCGTGAGCGACACCGTGCGGATCGCGACGTACACCCGCATCAGCACGGACGAGGTCAACCAGCCCTACTCGCTAGGTGCCCAGCACGATCGGCTCGCCGCCTTCGTGGCCTCCCAGCCCGACTGGCAGGTCGTGGCCCGCTACACCGATCAGGCCTCGGGCAAGAACCTGGAGCGGCCGGCCCTGACCGAACTGCGGACCGCCGCGGCCGCCGGGCGGTTCGATCTCCTGCTCGTGTACCGGGTGGATCGCCTCTCGCGCAACCTCGGCCAGCTGGTCGCGCTCATCGAGGAGCTTCAGGGACACGACGTCGGATTCCGCTCCGCCACCGAGGGCTTCGACACCGCCAATCCGGCCGGCCGCATGTTGGTGCAGCTCTTGGGCTCGTTCGCGGAGTTCGAGCGGGCGAGCCTGCTCGATCGCATCGGGGCGGGCATGGAGCGCAAGGCGGCCCGCGGCGAGTGGTGCGGAGGGACGCCGCCCTACGGCTACCGCAAGCCCCGCGGGACGAGCATCCTGGAGCCCGATCCTGCGACCGCCCCCGTGGTCGCCAGCATCTTCCGGCGCTACGTGGAGACCCGCGAAGGGGGCCGGCAGATTGCCGCCTGGCTCGACGGGCAGGGCGTGCGAACCCGCACCGGTGGCCGCTGGTCGACCACGAGCGTGCTCGATCTGCTACGCAACCGGGCCTACATCGGCGAGGTGAGCTTCCGGGGCGTGTGGGGGCCGGGAGCGCACCCACCGATTGTCGAGCGGGAGTTGTTCGACGCGGCGGTGGCCATCCTCGACACGCGGGCCGGCGATCCGGGCCTGCGGCGCACCAACCCCTCGGACTACCTGCTCTCCACCCTCCCCTTCGTGTGCGACCGGTGCGGCCATCCCATGGTGGGCGCCAGTGCCCGAGGCCGGGGTGGCGTGCGCTACGCCTACTACACCTGCACCACGCGTGCCAAGCGAGGGTCAGCCGCGTGCGACCAGCCGCGGCTCTCCAAGGCGGAGGTCGAGGAGGCCATCCTGGCTCAGATGAGCGAGGTTTACGCGGACACGGGGTTGGTGGGTGCCGCCCTGGAGGACGCCGCGGCGGCCGGGCGAACGGCGCAGGCCGAAGCCGAGCAAGCCCGGGAGGGGCTCACGCGGGAGGCGAGCGAGCTGCGCCGCAAGCTCGGGCGCTACTTCGCCGCGTTCGAGGCAGGCGAGCTCGATGCGCCCCTCGTGCAGTCGCGCCTGGCCGAGCTGCAGGCCCAGCTGGCGGCCATCGAGGCGCGCCTGGCCGAGGCGCCGCACCCGGAGGCAGCCAGTCCTTCCGGCCCCGTCGAGGCGGCCATCGTGTCCTGGGCGCTCAGTCAGGCCCTGGGCGAGGTCCTGCGGCAGGGACAGCGGGCCCGCACCAAGGCGCTCCTGCGCCTGCTGATCGGCGAGATCCGGGTCATCTCGCCCGACGACATCCGCCCCACCTACCGGGTGCCGGCCACAGTTCGCATACCGAACGAGCTGGTAGCGGAGGGCGGATTCGAACCACCGACCAAGGGCTTATGAGTCCCCTGCTCTACCACTGAGCTACTCCGCCACGGATACACGCACGGGCACGTCCTGCGACCGGCGCCGTGCGCTGACCATCGCGTGGTCGGCGCGATTCTATCGCCACCCCTGCGCTTCCCGCCAATCGGCCGCGTGCGGTCGCCTCCGGCCGGCTCCGACGCGCCGCGCGGGGGCACGCACGTGACCCCGGTCCCGCGCCCCACGGGGCCCGCTCACGGCGGAAGCGTCGCCCGCAGAAGACGCAGCGCGTTGCCGCCCATGACCGCCACGACGTCCTGGTCGCCCACCCCGGCGGCCAGGAGCCCGTCGGCGATCCGGGGTGCGCCTGCCGAGTCGATCACCGCCCGGAGGGCCCCGTCCAGGTCCGAGCCGAGGCCCACGTGCAGGGCTCCCAGCTCGTCGATCGCGAACCGGATCGTGTCCACCAGGGTGCCGAGCGAGTCGCCGCCCAGCAGCCGGGTCGCGTAGGTGACCCCGACCACCCCGCCCGCCTCCGCCCCCAGCCGGGCGTCGACGACGCGGACGTTCCGGGTCGCGGCCGAGTAGCGCCGCCACCGGCTCCGGCTCCCGGCCCGCTCCACGAAGCCGGTGTGGCTGAGGACGGGGGGTCGCGTCGCAGCCGCGACGGCATCGCGGATCGTGGGGGACGACGCGTGCGCAAGATCGACGAGGATGCCGACCCGCTCCATCTCGACCAGCGTCCGGTGACCGAGCGGGGTCAGTCCGGCCGCTCGCCGCCCCGTGCCCGACCCGGCCATCGGGTTGTCCATCACGTGGGCCAGCGACAGCATGCGGACCCCCATCCCGTGGAGGCGCGCGACGTTCGAGGGCTTCCCCTGCAGCGCCTGGGCTCCCTGTACGCCCACGAAGGCGCCGACCGGTCCGCCGGGGGCGAGCACGGCCTCCAGGTCGCGTCCCGTTCGGACGACCACGAACCCGCTGCCCGAGGCGGCCGCCCATCCGTCGATGCGCCCGACCAGGAAGCGGACGATCTCGATGTCGGATCGCAGCGCCCGGAGCGGGACGCCGAGGCCCAGGAAGTGAGGAACGGACAGAGTCCCCCGCAGATCCGGGAACCGCGTGGCGATCGACATGCCCACCAACCGCACGCCGCCCGCCCGGAGGCGCGGCAGGTCCACGTGACCGTGGTGCACCGGCTGCAGCAGGGTGCGCCTGAACAGGACGGTGCCCACCAGGAGGTCCACCACCGGGACCTCTGCCAGGGACCCGATCGACCGGGTGGGCACCCGGCGCGGATCGGCGTCGCTGGCGGTGTGCAGGAGGCGGTCGACGACGCGATCGATCACCGCCTGATGCTACGGCCGGTGGGGCCGGCACCTCAGCCCCCTCCAGCCGGTCTCCCGACCCCCGGTGCTACCATCCGGTTCCCGTCACGGAGCGTCCCGTGCTCCGCCGCGCCGAGGCAGCCACCCGTGCGTCCGTCCGTCAACCTGGCTCGAACCGTCGCCGCGCCGGTCCTGTCCGGCGTCTTCGGCGCGCTCGCGCTGCTGGCGCTCCCGGTGCACGCCCTGGCGGACCAGGTGCCGACCGCACAGCCGACGCTGCTGGACGCCGTGGACCACTGGTCGTTCGATTTGTCGATCCAGGGTCCTGCGATCCTTGCGGCCCTGGCCTACCTCTACGGGGTCCGCCTGGTTGCGCGGCGGCATCCCGGCAACCCCGTTCCGATCGCCAGGATCGCGTCGTTCCTGGCCGGCCTCGCGGTGATCGAGGTGGCGGTGCAGGGCCCGATCGACTACTACGAGGCCACGCTCTTCGCCGACCACATGACCCAGCACCTGCTGCTGATGATGGTGGCGGCGCCGCTGCTCGTGATGGGGGCCCCGATCACCCTGCTGCTGCGCGTCGCCTCCTCCGATGTCCGGTCGCGCTGGCTGCTCCCGATCCTGCACAGCCGCCCGCTCCGCCTCGTCAGCCACCCGGTCGTGGCCTTCGGGCTGTTTGCCGGCATCCTGTGGGTGACCCACTTCTCGACCATCTACGATCTGTCGCTCGAGAACGACACGGTGCACAACCTGGAGCACCTCGGCTTCCTCACGGCCGCGCTCCTGTTCTGGTGGCCGACGGTGGGCCGCGACCCGAGCCCGTGGCGGCTGTCGCCCCCCGTGAAGCTGGTCATGCTGCTGCTCCAGATGACCCAGGGCGCGTTCCTGGGGGTCGCCATCATGAACGCCCCGGCGCCCCTGTACGCGCACTACGCCGCGCTCAACCTGCCCTGGATCAGCGCGCTCGCCGATCAGCAGCTGGCGGGCGCGATCATGTGGGGAGCGGGCGGGCTCGGCTTCCTCGCCATGGGCCTGGTGATCTTCTACGACTGGATGCGGGCCGAGGAGGAGAGCGCCAGGAGGGTGGACGCGCGGCTCGACCGGGAGGCGTACGCGGCCGAACGTGCCATGGCCGGCTCGAGCGAGTCCGGCACGGCCC
>DAIDTV010000198.1:279-4077 GCA_027457005.1 Chloroflexota bacterium | reverse complement strand
CGATCAGCCCGCCGGCAATAGCGCCCAGGATGAGACCGGCGACCGCGCCACCCGGACCGCCGACCCGCCCCAGTGCGATGAGCCCGCCCACCCCCAGCACGATCGCGAGGGCCACGACGCCCACCACCACCGGTGCCCAGGCCGGATCGAGGTGGGGCAGGGCGCCGGACAGCAGCTGGGTGCCCACCTGTTCGGCGGCGCGGCGGGCGAGGTTCGCGCCAAGGACCACCGCCACGACGACACCCGTCGCCACGGCCCAGCCGAGCGGCGTGACGACCACGCGGCGCGGCGCGCCGACGAGCACCATCGCCGCGGACACGATCAGCGCGATCGAACCCAGCGCGCCGAGCGCCACGCCCCAGCCGATCGAACCGAACAGCCACTCGCCCAGGAACAGCGTCCCGCCGATGGCGACCAGCAGCGACAGGAAGAACGCCGTCGCCAGGATCACCCCGGCCAGCGCGGCGATGACCTTGATCTCGGCGAGGATCCCGTCGAGCTCCGCCTTGAGCAGGTCGAGGTGGGCCCGGGCCAGGTTCAGAGCGGCCTCTCGGGTGCGCCCGAACTGCTCCCGAACGCCGGGTGCCGGGCGCGGGGGCTCGCCCCCGGGCGGTGGACTGCCGGGGCCGGGTGCTGCTGGATCCTGCGGGCGGTCGGTGGTCAGCGGACTTCCCCCTGGCTGCGATGTCCCGTGCACGTGGTCGGCGGGCGTGGCCGGAACGCGCGTGGCGCGGCCGCTCGCTCCCGACAGCATACCGCGCGGTCACCAGTGCGAACCGCCCGCCACGGACTCCTGGGGCGCGAAGACGAAGAACGGGCGGCGGAACCCGCCGCCCGTCCTCGAGCGTTGCGAAGTCATCCGGCCCACCGGAGCCGGCCCGGACGGGCTCGCTACCCGGTCCGGGTACTCGACTAGAAGTCGCCCATCCCGCCGCCGGGCGGCATGGCCGGGGCGGCCCCCTTCGGCTCGGGCTTGTCGGTCACCATCGCCTCGGTGGTCAGGACCATCGCCGCGATGGATGCCGCGTTCTCGACCGCGGAGCGGGTCACCTTGGCCGGGTCCACGATGCCGAGCGTCAGCATGTCCGCGTACTGGCCGCTGATCACGTCGTACCCGAGGTTCAGGTTGCCCGCCTCGGCCTGCTTGCGGCGGACCGTCTCGAGCACCACGGAGCCGTTGAGGCCGGCGTTGCGCGCGATGATCTTCAGCGGCTCCTCCAGCGCGATCCGCACCACCTCGGCGCCGATCTTCGCGTCGCCCTCCAGGCCCAGGCCGTCGATCACCGAGGCCGCGTTGATCAGCACCACGCCGCCGCCGGGAACGATCCCCTCCTCGACCGCCGCGCGGGTTGCCGAGAGCGCGTCCTCGACGCGATGCTTCTTCTCCTTGAGCTCGACCTCCGTGCCGGCGCCGACCTTGATGATCGCCACGCCGCCGGAGAGCTTGGCAAGGCGCTCCTGGAGCTTCTCCTTGTCGTAGTCCGAGGTGGTCTCCTCGATCTGCGCCTTGATCTGCTTGACCCGCGCGTCGATGTCCTTCTGGGCACCGCGACCCTCGACGATGGTCGTCTCGTCCTTGGTCGCCACGACGCGGCGGGCGCGGCCGAGATCGCCGACCTGGGTGGTGTCGAGCTTCTTGCCGAGTTCCTCGCTGATGACCTGGCCGCCGGTGAGCACGGCGATGTCGCGCAGCATCTCCTTGCGGCGATCGCCGAACCCGGGCGCCTTCACGGCCAGGACGTTGAGGATGCCGCGCAGCTTGTTGACCACGAGCGTCGCGAGCGCCTCGCCGTCGACGTCCTCGGCGACGATCACCAGCTCCTTCTTGCCCAGCTGCAGGACCTTCTCGAGGACCGGCACGATGTCCGCGATCGCGGAGATCTTCTTGTCCGTGATCAGGATGTAGGGCTCGTCCAGCGCGGCCTCCATCCGGGTCGTGTCGGTCACGAAGTACCCGGAGATGTAACCGCGGTCGAACTGCATGCCCTCGACGTACTCGGTCTCGAAGGCGAGCGTCTTCGATTCCTCGACCGTGATGACGCCGTCCTTGCCGACCTTGTCCATGACCTCGGCGATGAGGTTGCCGATCTCTTCGTCGGCGGCGCTGACGGTGGCGACCTGGGCCACCTCGTCGTGGCCCCGAACCGGGGTGGCCACCTTCCTCACGGCCTCCGCGACGGCGGCCGCGGCCTTCTCGATGCCGATCTTCATCTGCATCGGGTTCGCGCCTGCCGCGACGTTCTTGAGGCCGTCGTTGACGATCGCCTGGGCCAGGACGGTCGCGGTGGTGGTGCCGTCGCCGGCCACGTCCTCCGTCTTGGTCGCGGCTTCCTTGAGGAGCTGCGCGCCCATGTTCTCGAACGGATCGTCGAGCTCGATGTCGCGCGCCACGGTTACACCGTCGTGCGTGACGGTGGGGGCACCGAACTTCTTGTCCAGGGCGACGTTGCGGCCCTTGGGCCCCAGGGTCGTCTTCACGGCGTCCGCGAGCTGGTCGATCCCGTGCTTCAGCGACCGCCGTGCTTCCTCGTCGTAGGCGATGAGCTTTGCCATGGCCTCCTCGTTGTCCTCTCTGCGGCACGGCGGATCGATCGACCGGCGCCGTGGCGGGTGTCCGGGCTCCCCGCGTGGGTGCTCCGCGCGTGGTTAGCACTCTCAGGGTGAGATTGCTAACACATGTCGGGCCGGGCGTCAAGGTCGTGCCCGGCCGAAGGCAGGCCGTGAGCGGTCATCGGCAGTTCGGGGCCGGGCCGCGCGCACCCCGGCTCGGGCGTCTCCGGGGCGCGACGCCGGGCCCGATCACGCAACCTGCGCTAGGCTCCGGTCCATGGTGCCACCTGCGCCCCGCCGGGCCGCGATCCTCGCAGTCGGCAGCGAGCTGACCACCGGCGAGACCCGCGATACCAATGGGGGCGACCTGGCGGCCGATCTGAGCCGGATGGGCCTGCAGGTGGTCCGAGTGACGCTGCTCCCGGACGACCTTCGGTCCGTCGCGGCCGCGTTTCGCGAGGCGATCGCCGAGGCCGACCTGGTGGTGAGCACCGGCGGGCTGGGCCCCACGCCCGACGACCTCACGCGCGAGGCGCTGGCCGAGGCGCTCGGCGAGTCCGTGGGTGTCGACGCCGGCCTGGAGCGCTGGCTCACGCAGCTCTTCGAGCGGCGGGGGTTGCGCATGCCGGAAACGAACCGGAAGCAGGCCTGGCTGATCCCGGGGGCCGAACCGCTGCTCAACGACCACGGCACCGCGCCCGGCTGGTGGGTGGAACGCGGCGGGACCATCATCGTGACCCTGCCCGGCCCGCCACGGGAGCTCCGGCCGATGTGGACGACGGCCGTACTGCCGCGGCTCGGCGCGCGGGGGCTCGGGGCGGAGGTCGCGGTGCGCACCCTCCGCCTCACCGGCATCGGCGAGTCGTACGTGGTGGAGGCGCTGGGCGAGGAACTGCTGCGGGCGGCGAACCCGGTGGTCGCGACCTATGCGCGGCCCGACGCCGTCGACGTGCGCGTCACGGCCCGCCCGGAGCCCGGCACCGGGGACCTGCCGGGTCGTTCCGCGGCGGAACTGCTCGACCGCGCTCAGCAGCGCATCGAGAAGGTCCTGGGCGATCACGTGTTCGCGCACGGCGAGGAGACGTGGCCGGACGCGCTCGGTCGCCGGATGGGGGCCCGCCGGGTGGCCACGTGGGAACGTGGCACGGGCGGCGCGCTGGCCGCGCTGCTGGCCGAGGCGCCCTGGTTCGCGCAGGGCGAGGTGGTGGGCGCGGGTTCCCCGCAGGCCACGGACGCACCGCAGGCCGC